>CAYTJC010000018.1:0-3583 GCA_964437875.1 uncultured Dysgonomonadaceae bacterium | reverse complement strand
GGCATCTTGCCCCTCATCAAAGAGAATATAATCGTAACTGAGTGTGGGATTGGATAGTTGAAACTTCTTGAGATAGAAATCGTGAGTAATTTCAATTTCACCCTTATCCATTTTGCGCATCAATTTGCTTGCCTTTTGCTCTATATAGGGGTAGAAAGTGCTCACAAATGTTTTAGCTTTTCGGTCGGTAATTGTGGACAAGTAATCCACCTCTTCAAGCTCCCTTTTCTCACTGTTGCAAAAACAGGCAAACATTTTGAGTACATGATTGGCTATTATAAACTCAGTATATTTTTCTCTGTTATTTTTTATAGCAAGCAGCTCTATTATTTCGTGCGCTTTATATCCATTCTGCTTTAGTTTGTAATGGCTACTCATATAGACATGTTTGTAAGCCAGAGAGTGGGCCGTTTCTACAGTAACATTGCTCAAACCCTGGTCGGCAAACTTTCTGATAGCCTCTTCCTTGACAGACCTATTGAATACCAAATAAAGAATATTACTTGACCTAGGTCTTGCCTTAGCATACTCAATAATGGTAGCAGTCTTACCCGACTCAGCTACAGCATTCACTTTGATATTGCCCGTTGAATTGATAATTGCGCGTTGTTGGTAAGTTAACTTCATTCTTTCAAAAGTATTTTTTTGTGTAACTCATGATGCTGCATGTTTTCAGCACTCAATCTCAGTTCATTTGGTTGTGGATAGCTTGTAGGCTACAAATCTATTTTAAATGGCAACTCCATCTCTTTTAGCTCAACTATTTTTCTATCAAGCAAGTTATTCTGAATGCAATAATTAAATGTGAGTTTCAAGAAACGTCTTATTACCATTAAAGGCAAAAACTGGTCTCTGCACTCCATCCACTCCATCAAATCTTTTTTTCCTTTAGAGCTTTTACAACTTCTGCAAACAAATAGTAGATTATCAGCACTATCTGCTCCCCCATATCTTTTGGGGAATATATGATCTAAGGCTAAATTACTCGTCGAGCCACAATAATTGCAAATTTGCCCAGTTTTCAGTTTTATTTTCTCATCGTCAGAAATACTGCGCATACTCATGGTTCCATCTTTAAGACCTTTGAATAATTTGGCTCTAATCATGAACTTTACAACACCATATTTATCTTGCTTTCGCCCTACAGCGGAGTGAGCCATAGCCAAATTGGCATAAGAGTAGTAAATTAACTCTCTTACAATTTTTATATCTTTTTTTGCCATATTCACCTGCTTTTCAGAACTATATTGGTTAAATCTTCTCGTGAATAAACCCTAACTATCACAAATATTGATCTATAGTAAGCTTTTCTGTGGTTAATTACGCGGATAAATAAATCCAAAAGATGAAGAGACACCTCCTTCTTCCAATCTCTCCATCACCTCCTCCACTATAGGCCAATCTGCCTCTGCCCAATCCAAAATATCAAGTTCGTCTCTTACCAGCCAAAGGTATTGGGTGTGCTCTTTCAGTTTTAGCGTGCCCGAAACGTAGTTGGCAGTGTAAGGAATTAAACTTATTGTAATAGCTGGATAGCTATATAATGAGGGAGTTAGCCTATCCACCACCTCAATTTCAATATTCAACTCTTCGCGTATTTCTCTTTTAATGAAATCTATCTCCGACTCACCCCGCTCAATTTTCCCTCCAGGAAACTCCCATTTCATAGACAGGCTCATCCGATTGCTACGTTGCACTACTAGTATCTTATCTTCCATACTGATGATGGCACAGGTTACTTTTATTGGAGTCATAGCAAATCTTTTTTTAATTCAACTTTATAAAGCACATTTCTTACATTCCTATCAGCCAGTTTACTCTTTACTTCTGACTCTATGCCCAAAGTTATTAATTAACATCAAATAACTAACCTCTTCATACAAAGATTTCTTTTATGAAACGCCTTATTCATCTATTTCAATGTAGAATTGTGATAACTAAGAGAGATAACCCGTAGGAAAGAAAAATTATCATCTGCTGGGTCCTATAAATTGCAAGTAAAAAAGTTTGAAACATTCTGAGGTCGTAAAATAGTGGAAATAATATATTCAGACTTTCTAGCTTTTCTAAATCGTGATTATATTTTTTTTGCACTCTTGTCACCAATGCACTTTACTAAAACTAAACACTCTATTCCGCCCAATATTTTGTCACTAAAAATAGAGGTTTGCTCTTTGCTCAGATAATTATCTGCACCAACTTGAATGTAAAGATATAAATTAACATCCAGCAACCAACAAATTTAATATTCACATTTAGTTTTATGCTCCATTATCGAATAAAAAAAGAAATAAGAAACTGAGAATTATTCGTCTCTATTTTTTATTATCTTTGCCAATCATTTTTCACACCACTAACTAGCAAAAGAACACGCGCTTTATGATAACCCTCTCCATTATTATTATCACATCACTTATCTCCTATCAAGCATTTAGAGACCACAACTTGGCTGATAATCTTATTTTCCAACCCGCCGTGGTGAGAGATGGCGAGTGGTATAGGCTTCTCACGTATGGTTTGCTCCATGCAGACTTTACGCATTTACTATTCAACATGTTCACGTTTTATCTTTTTGGCAGCACTGTTGAAGCTATCTTTAAAGGATACTTAGGAGCAACTCCTGGCTCCATTGCCTTTATTATGCTCTATATTGGCGGCTTGGTTTTCTCGATACTCCCCACCTACCTAAAACAAAAAGACAACTACTACTATAAAGGGCTGGGTGCATCGGGAGCCGTATCGGCAGTAGTGTTTGCCTATATTCTCATCAACCCTATGAATTTTATGGGCATTCTCTTTATTCCTATCATGCTACCTGCATTTTTGTTTGGTTTCATCTTTATTTTTATCTCCATGCACTTAGACAAAAAACAGGTGGGAGGCATCAATCATTCGGCACACATAACTGGTGGATTGTTTGGGGTGGTGCTCACAGCTGTGATTTTCTTGACACTGAATGGCGATAATTTACTGATAGGCTTTGTGCATAAAATACAAATCACATCGATTGGGCAGCTTTTCCACTTCGGATTTTAACTAATCACACCTCTTTTAAAGGCACCATAGTTTACTTCTTCACAAGTTGCTAATTCTCTAATTTATAGAAGCATTTTCTGCATTTTAACAACGAATTCCAAAGAAATAATTTATCTTTGCATATTATATATGCTTTAAAACTAAAGCAAGAAAAACTGATTGATACAATTTCTGAAAGCTAAACAAGAAAAAAATATCCTTCACTATTTACTCTATTCATTTTAATCATTACTTATAATGAAACATTTAACTATTTTAAGTTTATCCATTATGATGCTGATTTCTTGTACACAAAGCAAGGATTCTAAAGAAAATGGCGCCATCTTTTACACTGAGTTTGAAACTCCTTATGGCATGCCTCCTTTTGATAAAATAACCAACGATGACTTCAGACCTGCATTTGAAAAAGGCATTGAACAACAAGCGGCACAAGTTGACGCCATTGTAAATAACCCTGAAGCGCCCACCTTTGAAAACACAATTGTGGCTCTTGACAACAGCGGAGAGATTTTGACACGCGTGTCGCGCGTTTTTTATGGATTGAAAG
>CAYTJC010000017.1:0-13116 GCA_964437875.1 uncultured Dysgonomonadaceae bacterium | reverse complement strand
CGAGCCTTTATTAATTTCAGTGTGCAAAGATACAACATTTTATGAAATCATGAAATTATTGATTGATAATTTTAGTTTTTAGAAACATAATGCGTATTTTGCAACTTAAAACAAACTGAATGAATATAGAAATTATTACTATTGGCGACGAATTACTTATTGGGCAAGTAGTTGACACCAATTCGGCGTGGATGTCGAGAAAAATGAGCGGTGTTGGGTTTGATGTGGTTTACATTACATCTATAAAAGACAGCAAAGATGCTATTTATACAGCAATTGAAGATGGTTTTGATAGAGCCGATATTTTATTGATCACTGGAGGAAATGGCCCCACAAAAGATGATATTACAAAAAACACACTTTGTGAATACTTTAACGATCAGCTTATCTTTGACAATGAAGTGCTGGAAAATATTGAAGCACTATTTAAAGATAGAAACGTTGCACTAAATGAACTAACCCGCAATCAAGCCTATGTGCCACAAAACAGCAAGGTAATACAAAACAGGGTTGGCACTGCTCCTGTTCTCTGGTTCGAGAAAAATGGTAAGATTCTGGTTTCGATGCCTGGTGTGCCTTTTGAAATGCGATGGGCAATGAAGGAGGAAGTTATACCTCGTTTGTCAAAAAAGTTTCAAACAAAAACATTTCTCAAACATGTTTACTATACACAGGGCATGTCGGAGTCAGCCCTTGCCATGCACTTAAACGATTTTGAAGAACAGCTACCTATTGGTTTTGGATTAGCCTATCTCCCAGGTGGAGGCATTATCCGTTTGCGCCTTTCTGTGAAGGGTGAAGAGCACAGTGCGGAGATGGAGAAACAGGCTCATGAGCTACAAGCCCTCTTGGGTAATTATCTATTAGCTGAATCTGAAGATCCACTTCAACAATTGTTAGGTAATATATTAAAAGACAAAGGAATGACAATTTCTCTTGCCGAGAGCTGTTCGGGTGGATATATTGCTCATTTGCTTACCAGTATTGCTGGTTCTTCTGCTTATTTTAAAGGCGGTGTAGTGAGTTATGCAAATAGTGCGAAGATGAGCTTATTAAATGTAAAACAAAACACTCTTGACACTTATGGTGCAGTGAGCCAACAGGTGGTAGAAGAGATGGCTAAGGGTGCCATTGCTGCTTTTGATACCGATTGTGCTATTGCTGTTTCGGGCATAGCTGGGCCAGATGGTGGAACAGATGAAAAGCCTGTAGGAACTATATGGATTTGCACCATCTGCAAAGATAGTATGATAAGCAAGCAGTATATCTTTGGAAAATCGCGCGAAAATAATATTCGCCGTTCGGCAGTGATGGCATTGGTACAGATGTTGCGTTGCATGAAATAAATGAATGGGAGAAAGATATATAAAAAATAGCCGCTATAAGTCACTTAGACTATAACGGCTATCTATTTATTAAATTATATGCAAGCTCTACTCAGCGTCTGCATCGTAATCGTTTAATCAATAATATCAAACCCAGTGTATGGCACCAATGCTTTGGGAATACGAATGCCCTCGGGCGTCTGATTGTTTTCTAACAATGCCGCTAATATTCTAGGCAAAGCCAATGCGCTACCATTTAAGGTATGGCAAAGTTGAGTCTTCTTATTATCATCGCGATAACGACACTTTAATCTATTGGCTTGATAGCTTTCGAAATTGGATACAGAACTAACTTCCAGCCAACGCTCTTGTGCAGCCGAATAGACCTCAAAATCAAAGGTTAGAGCCGATGTAAAACCCATATCGCCACCACAAAGACGGAGTATGCGCCATGGTAGTTCCAATTTATCAATTAATGATTGTACGTAACTAACCATTTCGTCGAGACGCTTATAAGAATTTTCAGGAGCATCTATGCAAACAATTTCTACTTTGTCAAATTGGTGCAATCTATTCAATCCACGCACATCTTTTCCATAAGATCCAGCTTCGCGGCGAAAACATGCAGAGTATGCAGTGTTTTTGATTGGTAAGTCTTTTTTATCCAATATCACATCTCTGTATATATTAGTAACTGGAACTTCTGCTGTGGGAATAAGATACAAATCATCCACTTGGGCATGATACATCTGTCCTTCTTTATCAGGAAGCTGCCCTGTACCAAACCCAGAGTCGGCATTTACCAAATAGGGAGGTTGAATTTCTATGAATCCATTGTCTCGTGCATTGTCTAAAAAGAAATTAATAAGTGCCCGCTGTATTCGCGCTCCTTTTCCTTTGTAAACAGGAAATCCTGCACCAGTTATCTTCACACCCAATTCAAAATCGATCAAATCGTACCGCTTTGCTAATTCCCAATGCGGCACGGCACTTTCAGAAAGTGTTGGCATATTGCCACCCGATCGTTCGATAAGATTATCGTCAGCACCTTTTCCTTCAGGAACAGATTTGTGAGGAACGTTGGGAATATTTACTAAGATTTCTTGCAGTCTTGTTTCAGCGTTTGTTAAGTCAGTTTCGTGCGTTTTTGATTCTTCTTTTAGCTTTGTAACGTTTAGGCGTGATTTTTCTGCTTCTTCTTTCTTTCCTTCTTTAAAATAAGCACCAATCAACTTTGAAGTAGCGTTCACTTCAGCTAAAAGATTGTCTAGCTGAGTTTGTGCATTTCTTCTTTTCTCGTCGAGGCTCAACACCTCATTGATCATGCCTTCAGCATCGAAGTTTCTTTTACGTAAACCATCGATAATCTCTTGGGGATTATCGTAAATTGTTTTTAATGTTAGCATTGAAAATATTATTTACAACTTTTTTTGTTCTAAACACAAAGGTAGTAAAAAGTTGTAGCCATAAGATTAGATTAAGCACTATATTTCTGATTATGGTTGTCAGAAACTAATTAAAATAGCTGAAAGTGTAGAAACTCAAGGGCTTCTTTTTCTTTTTCTTTTCTTATTTTGTAATTACGCACTACTAAATAGGCAAATCCGGCAAAGGTGGCCACCAAAAGAACATCTTTCACAACACTCGTTTTCATAATATGTATAGTTTTTAAAATTTAATATATTAGACCTCTTATTTTCAATTAACTAATGACTGAGTCATATATATACAAGACAATCAAAAGGTGAATTGGTTGCATGAAAGTAGTGATTTATTACCTATCTACACACGACTTTAACATTCTTTAATCAAACTGATTGAGCAAACCTTTTTTGTCTCTTCAGTTATTCTAAATCTATTGTCTGCTCTATGATTCACAATCCACACAATATCTTTTCCAGAGAGCAAAATCCAAGTCTCTTCTTTATCAAATAGAGAAAATTTATTGTCTGTAAAAAAGTCACTTATCTTTTTTTTGCCGTTCATTCCAAATGGAACAAACCAATCACCTTTTCTCCATTTGCGGAGCAACAGAGGAAAGGTAAGTTTATCGTTATCTACTTGCACAATGGTTCTACTTTTTTGAATTTCGAATTGAGGCGAGTATTCCTCAGTCGATAATTTCAAATTGATAGGCAAATCACTCGGTTTAGTATCAGAATCAATTAGGTACTCTTTATCATTGATGTTTTCAGACTTGATGATAGAGACCACTAAATGCTCTCTATCTTTTAGTACTCGATAATGATTAGCTGAATATATCTTGCCAGGAATAGAGTCTAAATTGTTAGAAATATCTTCTATTACAGAAGGGTTGAAACCCAAAGGAGATAATATTTCGAACAGCACAGATTGCTGTGAATGGGTTTGCTTTAGCTTAGCAATATCAATTATATTATCCTGAAGAACTGTTTCAATGGCAGTGTGAATATAGGCATCGTATATTTTCTCCACCTCCTTCAGATTGTTAGATGTGGTGACGATAGAGTTCTTCACCGATGGATTTATCTTTTCAAGAGTTGGCAACACATTTAGCCGCAAAATATTGCGGGTATATATTTCCTCTTCGTTGGTATGATCTGTCACATAGGGTACTTTATTAAGTGAGAGGTATTCCATTATTTGTTTGCGTGAAATACACAAAAGGGGACGCACAACGTAGTTATTTATAATAGGTATCCCTGTTAGCCCTTTTATTCCTGTCCCTCTTATGAGGTTGATGAGAATGGTCTCTACAGAGTCATCCTTGTGATGAGCTATGGCAGTAGCATCAGCGTTTTGCTCCATTCTTATTTTTTCAAACCATTTGTACCGCAATTCACGTGCAGCCATTTCTATAGATATCTTCTTTGATTCAGCATAAGCCTCAGTATCAAAGCTTATTGTGAGTAAAGGAATATCATTTTCGTTGCACCATTTACTTACAAATGCGGCATCACTATCGGAATCTTCTCCACGTAAATGAAAATTGCAATGAGTAGCAATACAATCATAACCCAATTGCATCAAAATATGAACGAGAGCCATTGAGTCTGGTCCTCCACTCAAACCTACAATTACTTTGCATTGTTTGGTGAGAAGTTTATGAGCTGAAATATAATTTTGAACTTGAGTTGTCATATTATTGTTTTGCTTTTATGAATGCCCATATTTTTAGAATAGAGCAATTAGAGTATATCCACATAAATTTACTCTATAATGATACTGATTAAAAAGCAAATTTACAATTAGTTTCTCATTCAAAAAGGCGACTGCATATATAATTACCAATTCTTTTAAATTTATATGTGGCATATAGCTCAGAAAAGTGTAATTTTGTAATTAAAACATCAAATTAAAGAAAAGTAAAAACGAAGAATGATTGATAAAATAGTTAGGATCCTTTCTGAAATAGATAATCTGAAAGCATCCAATCCTGAAGAGTTCGAAGCACTCCGCATTAAATACTTGAGTAAAAAAGGAATTGTAAGTTCTCTAATGAGTGAGTTTAGAGATGTGCCAGCCGAACAGAAAAAAGAGGTGGGCCAAAAGCTGAATGTACTTAAAAGTGCGTTGAAAGATAGAATAAGCGAACTAAAGAAAAATATTGATAACTCGCTTGAGCAATCCACAGAATTCGATTTGTCGCGCACATCATATCCCATAGCTTTGGGTACAAGACATCCTATTTCGTTGGTGAAAGAAGAGATTTGTGCTATTTTTAGGAGATTGGGTTTCTCTATTGCCGAAGGACCAGAGATTGAAGATGACTGGCATGTTTTCTCATCATTGAATTTTGCTGATGATCACCCAGCACGTGATATGCAAGATACTTTCTTTATTCAACGAAATCCTGAGGTTGTTTTACGCACACACACTTCTTCGGTTCAAACTCGTGTAATGGAAAATACACAACCGCCCATTCGCATTACTTGCCCAGGACGTGTTTACAGAAACGAAGCCATCTCTGCAAGAGCACACTGCTTGTTTCATCAAGTGGAAGGATTATATATAGATAAAGATGTTTCTTTTGCAGATTTAAAGCAAGCACTCCTATTCTTCACAAAAGAGCTGTTTGGCAAAGAAACACAAATTAGGTTGAGACCCTCTTACTTTCCATTTACTGAGCCAAGTGCCGAAATGGATATTTCGTGCCACATTTGTGGAGGCAAAGGATGCAATATATGCAAACATACCGGATGGGTAGAAATTCTTGGTTGTGGCATGGTAGATCCAGCAGTTTTGGAGAACTGCGGAATTGATAGTAGTGTGTATTCGGGCTATGCTTTTGGTATGGGTGTTGAACGCATAGCTATGCTAAAGTATCAAATAAACGATATACGTTTGTTTTTTGAGAACGATGTAAACTTTTTGCATCAGTTTCAATCTGCATTTTAATTATTAAAATTAAACAACAATGAACACAAAAATAAAGATTATTGCACTTGCTTTACTGCTATCGGGGACATCTCTGAAAGCTCAAACGCTAATCAGACAAAATGCCCTGAAGAGTAATAGCTACGGAGTAGTTTATAGTTTGCCAGTAACTCAATTAGACTTTGAGTTGCAAATAACTAAAACAACTTACCAAAGAGGTGAGTACTATCAGTATGCTAAACAATACTTGAGCATCGATAATCCTATTGTGGAAGATAAGGTTGTTTACAACCTTGAAAGTGTAGAAGTTCATAACACAGGTGTGCCTAATAAAAGCAATTCATTTCTGGTGGAGTTTAAATCGAACTCGGCAGAGCCTTTTGTATATTTGACTAAAGACGGCTTGCTTTGTTCCATCAATCATGATGCACCATCCATTGAGCAAAAGGCTCCTGTGAAATCCAAAGTTGAACCAGTTGTTAGTGTAAATGCACAAACTTTATTGACTGAAGAGATACTCTTAGCTGGCTCCAGTGCTAAACAAGCCGAGCTAATAGCCAAGCAAATATTTGCATTGCGATTGAGCCGTACTGATATCTTAACTGGCGAAGCAGAAAACATGCCACCCGATGGAGCAGCTTATCAACTGGTAATGGATCAAATTAATATGCAAGAAAAAGCTTTAGTTGAGATGTTCTCCGGAAATGTCAGAACTGAAGATATTACTTCAACAGTTTCTATTATTCCGGGCTTGGAAAATATTGATAGAGAAGTGCCCTTCCGTTTTTCTGAAAAACTAGGACAGGTGAGTGCTGATGATTTAGCAGGCGAACCAGTTTATCTTAGTTTGATGAACAAAACTCCACAACCAGAAGTGTTCATATCCGACAAGGATTTACGCAGACTGGAGAAAAAGTTTTCAGAAGGTGTGGTTTATAATATTCCAAGTAAAGCCAACTTAACGCTGAGCTTTCGTAACAAGGTGTTGCTAAATATGGAGGTTGATGTAGTTCAATACGGATCGCAAGATGTATTGACTAAACAAATGTTTGATATTAGAAAACAACCCGTAAAGGTTGAGTTTTATCCTCACTTGGGAGCCATCAAGCAAATTAGTCAGTAAGAAAAAAGTTAGATTATGAAAAAACAGAGACTTTATATTGTTGCGTCGTTGCTAATAATAGGTATAGGTGCATCATCGTGTTTTGAAACGAATAACAGCATTAAGTTTGACAAACTTAAATTGGAAGAGAAGGTGTATCTATTTCCAACTAACGACACTACTATTCCTTACGCTAATGTGGAAGTTGAATTTAATTATCCCAAAAGTTTTAAAAACAAAGAGAGTCTTGCAAGATTACAACAAATTTTTAAAGGTACTTTTTTTAATAATGAGTCTTATGATTCTCTCTCTCCCAAAGAGGCTGTAAATAAATACTTAGAAGAGTACACTGAAGAGTACAGAGAGCTTGGCAATCAGTATCACGAAGATATGGGTAATCTAGAAGGAGATAATCAACCCTCTTGGTATTGGTATCAATTGCAAAAGAGCAATGAGATATTATACGAAGATGAATCTGTTTTGAGCTATTCTGTTCAACATGCCGATTATACCGGTGGAGCTCATGGATCTTTGAATGTATTGTATTATACAATAGACTTGAATGAGCTAACAACTATTACTGAAGAGAGTATATTCAAGCCCAATTATTACAAATTTCTCACTTCTAAAATTATAGAGAGATTAATGAAGAAGTATAATTTAGACTCTCCTGCTAAATTAATGGAGGAAGGCTTTTTCGATATAAATGAAATTGCTCCCAACAACAATTTTTGGATAAATAACGAAGGAATTCATTACATATACAATCAATACGAAATTGCACCCTATTCTATGGGACCCATAGAGGTAACAATTCCTTACGAAGACATTAAATCAATAATTATTCCCGAAAGTATTGCAGGGCAATTTATCAATTAGTTTACTATTAAAAATTGATGATTATACTTGTTTATCAAGTTTATGCTAGCGATTTTGGGTCTTAAATATTGATTTAACCTCATATAGTTTGATTTCAAAATAAACAAATCAATCAATAATACTGTTATTAGTGCTGTTATTAAAAACATGGCAGACATGTTTAGCAATAATAGTGAATACACTAAGTAAATATTAAAAAATTATGCAAGAATCAGATCAAGATAAAATATTAGGCGAATTAACTTCATCCGATTATAAATTTGGGTTTTCTACTGATGTTGATACTCATTTTATAGATAAAGGTCTTAATGAAGATGTTGTAAGGCTTATTTCCGCAAATAAAGAAGAGCCTGAGTGGTTATTAGAATATCGTTTAAAAGCGTATAGACATTGGTTGACAATGAAACAGCCTGAATGGGCACATCTTAGAATCCCCGAAATAGATTTTCAAGAAATAATATACTATGCCGACCCTCGTGGTAAGAAAGATGGGCCACAAAGTTTGGATGAAATTGATCCAGAACTCTTAAAAACATTTGAACGTCTGGGAATTCCCCTCAATGAGCAAAAGCAATTGACCAATGTCGCAGTAGATGCTGTGATGGATAGTGTTTCTATTAAAACTACTTTTAAAGATGTATTGGCAGAGAAAGGTGTCATCTTTGGTTCGTTTAGCGATGCTGTAAAACATCACCCCGACTTGGTGAAAAAATATTTAGGAACTGTAGTTCCCTACAAAGATAACTTCTATGCTGCTCTTAACTCAGCTGTATTTAGTGATGGTTCATTTGTTTATATTCCAAAGGGGGTTAGATGCCCAATGGAACTATCAACCTATTTCCGAATAAATGCAGCAAACACTGGCCAGTTTGAACGAACACTCATTGTTGCTGACGACGATTCGTATGTGAGCTATTTAGAAGGCTGTACAGCCCCAATGCGCGACGAGAACCAACTGCATGCTGCAATTGTTGAGATTATTGCCATGGACAATGCTGAGGTGAAATACTCAACCGTTCAAAACTGGTATCCAGGTAATAAAGATGGTGTAGGTGGAGTATTCAATTTTGTTACTAAACGAGGCTTGTGTAAAGGTGTGAACTCAAAAATATCTTGGACTCAAGTGGAGACAGGTTCTGCCATTACTTGGAAGTATCCTTCATGTATTCTTGCAGGCGATGGCTCTGTTGGAGAGTTCTACTCTGTAGCCGTAACTAATAATTGGCAACAAGCTGATACAGGAACAAAAATGATTCATATTGGTAAAAACACAAGAAGCCGTATTGTAAGTAAAGGGATTTCTGCTGGAAACAGTCAAAACAGCTATAGAGGACTGGTAAAAGTGACCAAAAAGGCTGAGAATGCTCGTAATCACTCGCAATGTGATAGCTTATTGCTGACCGATCATTGTGGTGCACACACTTTTCCTTACACAGATATACAGAATCCAACTGCAGTACTGGAACACGAAGCCACTACTTCAAAAATTAGCGAAGATCAAATATTCTATTGCAATCAACGGGGGTTAGGTCCTGAAGAGGCAGTAGGTCTTATTGTTAATGGTTACGTAAAAGAGGTTGTAAATAAACTTCCTATGGAGTTTGCAGTGGAAGCACAAAAGCTACTTCAAATAAGCTTAGAAGGTAGTGTTGGATAAAAAATAAAACTTATCTCATAATAAATATCAAACAAAAAAACCATTTCTTATCTGATAAGAAATGGTTTTTTTGTATCAATTGTTGAAATAAAGACATTGATGGTCTATTTACATCACCAATCTATGGGCATTTTGTTTTGTTTAATCAAGTATTCGTTAGTTTTACTAAAATGTTTTTTTCCAAAGAAGCCACGATAAGAAGAAAGTGGCGAAGGATGCGGAGACTTAAGCACCAAATGCTTATTCGCGTCAATGTTTCTTCCTTTAAGTTGTGCATAATTGCCCCATAATATAAAAACAAGTCCACTACATTCATTTGACAACAAGTCTATTATAGTATCTGTAAATTGTTCCCAACCTTTTCCTTGATGAGATCCTGGAGTATGGGCTCTCACAGTGAGTGTAGCGTTCAAAAGCAACACTCCTTGCTGGCTCCATCTCTCCAAATTTCCAGATTCTGGAGTAGTTATACCCATGTCTTCTTTTATTTCTTTATATATATTAAGTAAAGAGGGTGGAATTTGCACACCATCATTAACCGAAAAACACAAACCATTTGCTTGTCCCGTATTATGGTATGGATCTTGACCAATTATGACAACCTTCACCTCATTATAGGGACATTTATCAAAAGCATTGAAAATTTGTTTTGCTGGAGGAAAAACCTGATGATTGTTATACTCTTCTTTAATAAAAGAAACGAGAGTTTTAAAATAAGGTCTTTCAAACTCATTTATCAATTTGTTTCTCCAACTATTTTCAATTTCTACAACCATAACTACAATAGATATCTATCAGAAACTTTCTAAATCAAAAAGATTCCATTCTCACGAGCTTTCACACGCATCTCCTTGGGCCATATACTTGATTGTATTTCCCCAATATGTGCTTTGCGCAAATAGAACATACACAAGCGAGATTGGCCAATACCGCCACCAATGCACAATGGAAGTTCGTCATTCATCAGTTTACTATGAAAATAGAGAGACAACTTGTCATTCTGATTTTTAAGCTCTAACTGTTTTAGCATTGCATCTTTATCTACCCTGATGCCCATTGATGACAATTCCATACTTCTTTCGAGTACGCTGTTCCACAGCAATAAATCGCCGTTCAGTCCCTCAAAGTTTTCTTCATTCATTGTTGTCCAATCATCGTAATCGGGCGAACGTAAATCGTGAGGCTCACCATTTGATAAGTTTGCACCAATACCCATTATAAAAACTGCACCAAACTCTTTACAAATTGCATCTTCTCGCTCTTTAGGGCTAAGTGAAGGGTATTTCTGCAATAGCTCTTCAGAATGTATGAATGTTATTTTGCGTGGTAATATGGGCTTTATTGCAGGAAATAATTCAAATACCATGTATTCTGTACGCAGCATGGCATCGTATATTCTAATTACTATATCTTTCAGAAAGCTGATTGTCCTTTCTGATTCATCAACCACTAACTCCCAGTCCCACTGATCTACGTAGAGTGAGTGCATATTGCCCAACTCTTCGTCAGCACGAATGGCATTCATATCTGTATAAATACCATATCCT
The DNA here is from genome assembly GCA_964437875.1 of uncultured Dysgonomonadaceae bacterium. Taxonomy (GTDB): domain Bacteria; phylum Bacteroidota; class Bacteroidia; order Bacteroidales; family Dysgonomonadaceae; genus UBA2632. The sequence goes on along the minus strand of CAYTJC010000017.1, from coordinate 2,250 downwards.
TTTTCAATTTCATAATCGGATAAGGTCAGTCTTTTCCATTTTGCTAATGAGTGAACAATTTCTGCACTTGTATTGTCCATATCCTTTATAGGAAATTGAACTGCACGTTCTACACCTGTGAGATCATCATTTATGCCCGTGCCCTTTTCTACAAAAAGAGGAGCGGTTACTCTTCGCAGTCGTAATTCAGAAGAAAGATTGGATTGAAAAAAGTCTTTTATGCTTTTAATACCTAGTTCAGTTTGTTTCAGATCAACTATTGGATAATAACCCTTGGGTATAGTTAGTTTTGACATATTTAAAATTGATTATTTTGATTTTATAGTTACAAAAATAGTCTGTTTTTTTCATTCTGTCAAAATATTGCACAAAAACAATACTTAATGATTTGTATTTACGTTAAAAACAAGATAAATATAAACATCACAGACTTAAAAACAACAAAAAGTATTTAGCAATCTAATTTTCCAATCAAATCAGTTATGGATTCAATATTATGCCTGTTCATATACTCTAATATGCCATGCACTACTTCTACAGATACAGCAGGATTAATGAAATTGTATGTTCCTATCTGAATTGCACTTGATCCAGCAAGAATAAACTCTATAGCGTCTTCCCAATTACTAATGCCGCCCATTCCAATGATAGGTATCTTAACAGCCTGATATACTTGCCATACCATTCGCAATGCAATAGGTTTTATGCACGGACCTGAGAGCCCTCCTGTGATGGTGGAAAGTTTAGGTTTGCGTTTCTCAGCATCTATTGCCATTCCCAAAAATGTATTCACTAATGAAATACTGTCTGCACCTTCAGCTTCAACAGCCAATGCTATTTCAGCAATGTCTGTTACATTTGGAGATAATTTTACAATCAGTGTTTTATCATACACTGCTCTAACTGCTTTCACGACTTGAGCAGCAGATACACACGAAGTACCAAAAGCCATACCTCCTTCTCTCACATTAGGACATGACACATTGAGTTCTATCGCTGGTATTTTATCTAAACCTACCAATGCTTCAGTACACTCAACATAGTCTTCCAGAGTAGAACCGGATACGTTGACGATAATATTTGTATCGTACTCTTTTATTTTCGGATAAATATCAGAAACAAAGTAATGTACACCTTTATTCTGTAAGCCCACCGAGTTTAGCATTCCTGATGGTGTCTCTGCCATCCGAGGGTAGTCATTACCTTCTCTTGGCTCCAATGTAGTGCCTTTGACAAAGATGCCCCCTAAACGGCTTAAATCTATAAAATCAGTATACTCTGTACCATATCCAAAAGTGCCTGAGGCAGTCATTACCGGATTTTTAAGTTCCAACTCACCTATTTTTACTTTTAATCTATCCATTGTAGTTCATTTATATTAAAAACTGGGCCCTCAGTACAAACACATATATTACCACGTTCTTTAGTTTTTTCAACACAGCACAAACATGCCCCAAAACCACAAGGCATGTGATTCTCTAATGAAGCTTCACAGTCAATATTATTATCAGTTGCATATCGAGCAACGGCTATCATCATGGGTTTAGGACCACATGTGTATATTTTATCAAACTGTTTTTCTTTTAAAACAGGATGATGGGTTATTAATCCTTTTGTTCCAATACTTCCATCTTCTGTGGTTGTATGTACATTGCCCAGTTTCTCAAAATCTTTTATTTGCGTAATATCCGCTTCAGATCTTCCTCCTAATAAAAATTCAGGTTGATGGCCTTTGTCTTTGAGTCGTTTTCCTAAGAAAAGCAATGGTGCTGTTCCAACACCACCTCCAATCAACAATGTTTTCTTATCTGTTTTTGGGATTGTAAATGTATTACCCAAAGGAAAGAGGAGACTCAACTCTTCACCAGCTATCATTTCGGTTATTTTCTTTGTGCCTTTACCCACATTCTGGATCAATAGCCATATCTCATTGTTTTCTTCATCAAAATAATTGATGGATATAGGACGGCGCAAGAAAAGTGCAGATGAGTCATGAATTAAAACCTGGACAAACTGACCAGGATTAACCTCTTGCAAAGATTCATCGTTAGCTGGCGAGACCTTCAACAAAAATGTCTTTTCGTTTAAAGCTTCATTTGAAGTTATTATAAAATCTAATTGTTGTTTCATCCGTAAGTATTTAGTGAAGTATTACTGTAGTCAATTTGTAAATAAATATGAATTGCAAAGTTACAAAAAGAAAATCAATGAGGAGTAAAAGTTTCAAAAGTGTTATCAGTGTAATATATA
>CAYTJC010000016.1:8740-13463 GCA_964437875.1 uncultured Dysgonomonadaceae bacterium | reverse complement strand
CTGCTGTTACAATTTTGCTTGGATTGCTTGCAGTGGTAATCACTTTAGTCTCTTTCATACTCACTGCATCTACTACAGATATCTTATTGTCTTGTCCCTGACCACCATTGCAAACATAAATTTTGCCATTGTTGTAGGTGAGTCCTTCTGCCATTATTCCGCCCAAAGTGACATGTGCGTCCAACGCTAGAGTTGCAGTGTCAAGGCGTACTAACTCATTGGAATAACTGCTAATATATCCTTTACCGTCTTCAAATATTATATTGCGAGGTTTGGCAGGTGTACCTGCCCTATTGGTGAAAGGAATACGCTTGATTGATTTACCATCAACCGGGTTGATTACTTGAATATAGCTATTGTCTGCAGTAGTTTCAGTGGTAAATCCCGAACCTGTTACTACTACATACATTTTGCTACCATAGAGCTGTAGCTCATTGCCAGTGTCGCCCAAAGGTATCCCATTTATTGCTTTAAATTGCTTTGTAGCCACTCCTCCTTTTACTGAGTTGAACCACGCCAATTCTGAATCTCCACTCCCTGTAGTGCCTTCACTCAAAATCCAATAGCCTGCCAATCCTGATCTCTTTTCTTGAGCAACTGTCAACTTCACCATATTGCCAGACTCAGACGTCATTGTCAATTCAGCTCTACGGTTATCAAACTCTAGATTTTCATCTACAACAATTGCAACAGATTTCTTTCCCTTCTCATACAATGTTCCTTCAGCTCTTGTAGCAACGGGTGCATCAGTTACATTCAGAGTAATCCATTCGGGAACGTCGACCATCGACCACTGCTCGTTGGTTTCCAATATAAAACTCTCTTCACCACCTTCATATGTAAAAGTGAAACTGTCTGCTTCCAAATCAGTTACTAAAATGGGCACAAAGTCATCGCTACAAGCTACAAATGTAACCAATGCGAGTAGCATCGCATAAAATCTAAATCTTTTCATTTTATTTCTAATTTAATATATAAATACATATTAAACAATTGAGAGAGAAGCCTTAAGCCCTAGCACAATTGTTCCATACCACGAGAACCTTTGCTAATAGTCTGTTATCAGAAATATTCTTTCTATATTATAGACTACTTGTTTATTTTGGCAGGTCTTCTGACTTACTCATCCTTTTTATTACCTTCCCATCTCACTAAATTGAGACAGTGGTTGTGAGATATTGCACAAGGATTTTGGTTGAGCTTACAGCAGCGGGTCTGTTCAGGATTTTCACCTGATTCCCTTTTCACCACGCGTTTCGAGGTAATAATGAAGCGCATGACACCAAAACAATTAGTGCAAAGATAGAAATTAAATCTTTATCTAAGAATGTTTTAATAGGCAGAATACATTTTATGAATGGATCAGAATATAATGTCAATCGAAATGATTTTTTAAAGTTGCAATCCTCTTCATATTTCAGTTGGTAGGAATCTTTGTTCTTTTTTAACACCATCTTATTATCACCCCAAGTCATCATCAATGTCTTATTTTCAATCTAAAAGTGAAATTGCTTCGTAACGTCTACTATGAGTATAGAATAGATAACAATGAAACCTTTCAATATAATAGTTAACATATATTAGGGTTCGTCCGAGAGTTCTCGCTCAAATCACATTACAAGCTAAATTTGATTTTTCACTAAATGTAAAATTTATATCTTTGCCAATTGTTAAATTTTTATTATACACAAAAAAAGACCTTAACTATGTAGTTTTCAATTCATAGAGGGCACTTTAGTACAGATGAATTTAAAAAAAGAGAAAGAGAAACTTTACTCGCGTAATTTCAACAAATTAGGCTTCGACATGAATGTGTTTGTATCAGTTGTTACAGCACTTCTAGTTCTAGCCTTTAGTGTCTTCACCATTCTAAAACCAAATGTCTCTGCAGAATTCTTTGGAGACATCAACACTGGAATCAATAAAAACTTCAATTGGCTCTACATTCTTACTGCAAATGCCTCAATAGCATTTCTGTTATTTGTGGGTTTTTCGAAATTTGGAAACATACGGTTGGGTGGTTATACAGCCAAACCCGAATTTAAAGATGTGTCGTGGTTTGCCATGATGTTTAGTGCAGGTATTGGTATTGGTATCTTCTTTTATGGTGTAGCGGAGCCTCTCTATCACTTAAATATTCCAACAGGACTTCAAAGTGCCTCTGCTTTTGATAACTTTAAGGTAATGTATCTTCACTATGGAGTACACGCTTGGGCTATCTATATTGTATTTGCTATTGGACTCGGGTATTTTTCTTACAACAAAGGGCTTCCCTTTGCCATTCGAAGTTTGTTCTACCCGCTTTTGAAAGAAAAAATATATGGCTTTTGGGGCAATATTATAGATACAATAGCTGCGTTAGCTGTTCTCTTTGGATTAGCTGTTTCGTTAGGGTTAGGAGCATTGCAAATCAATGCTGGACTTAACTTTGTCTTTGGTATCCCAAATGCTTCCAATGTACAGGTAATGATTATCATATTTATTACTATTATTGCTACCTTTTCTGTGGTGAGTGGTGTAAATAAAGGTATAAAATGGTTGAGCGAAGCCAATCTTGTAATAACTACTGTATTTCTTATAGCAGTAACACTTATTGGTCCAACAGTGTATATTTTTTCTACCTATGTTTCTAGTATGGGTATCTATTTGAGAGATATTTTTAGCTCTGGACTCTATATTGCTACTGAACCAAATGATGTTGTATGGCAAGGAGCATGGACAATATTTTATTTGGCATGGTGGATTTCGTGGGCTCCATTTGTGGGTACGTTTATTGCACGTATATCAAAAGGGAGAACCATTCGCCAATTGGCTATAGGTGGATTAGCCATTCCCACTCTTGTTGTTACTTTTTCGATGACTATACTGGGTGCATCTGGTGTCTATTTAAATAATCTGAATGACGGAGCCATTGCAAAGGCCATAGAAAGCAATATAGCTATCTCGCTTTTCGAGATGTTTACCTATCTCACGAGTTCTGGTGTGTTGCAAATGGTTTTATCTGTTGTGGCTGTTGTAGCTGTTATGATATTCTTTGTTACCAGTAGTGACAGTGGTTCACTGGTAGTATGTAGTCTCACAAGCAGTGGTCGAGCTACTGTGCCCAAAAAACAAAGAGTGTTTTGGGCATTCATGGAAGGAACAATTGCTATTTCAGTACTATTAATTGGTGGAGAAGCAGCATTAAATACACTTCAGTCAGCCGCCATTATTCTAGGACTGCCATTCTCAATTATTCTTCTGATAATAATATTCTCGCTAGCTAAAGAACTCCAACGTAGCTATAAAAAATATAGCCACAACAAAAATATTACTCTCAAAAGACAACTGAACAAAATTGAGAAGGATGCGAAGTTTGAATAGGTTTTAAATAAGCTCTATCAGAAAGTAAGCTCACTTCATTTACAATGAAACCTCCAAAATAGTAGCATTAAAAGCCGCTACTTTGGAGGTTTTTTTTATAACGTTGTAAATTGTCAAGAATTTGAGTAGCTGAAAGAACTTGCTTCTTTAAATAAAAAAATAAAAGGTTTGAGGTAATTTACTTCTAACCTTTTTTTGTTTTTAGTAGTGATGCAGTATTTTGAGTCTTTACAGTCAAATCTCTGTGGCAATTGATTCATTTTGCAAGAAATAACATAATAAGTTTCTGCATCTGCGAAACAATATTTAAGCTCGCTTAAAACTCTTTTATTAAATAGCACAATAAAATGCATAAGGCACTAGATATATTGGACTTAAATGTTTCTTATCAAAAAACAATAGCTCTGCGCAACATTACTTTTTCTATTGAAACAGGAAAGATAGTGGGGATAGTAGGCCCAAATGGTGCAGGCAAATCGACACTTATAAAAGCAATTTTAGGATTAACACCTATCGATAAGGGTGAAATTAAGATATATGGAAATCCCTTAAATGAGATGAGAAAAAGGATTGTCTATGTTCCCCAACGTGCAGACATTGATTGGAATTTTCCCATTCTTGTCAAGAAAACTGTATTGCTAGGCACCTATCCTCGTTTGGGTATTCTAAGAGGACCCAAACGAAAAGATAAAGAATGGGCAATGGAATGCTTGCGCAAAGTGGGGATGGAGGAGTATGCTAATAATCAAATAGGTGAATTATCTGGTGGTGAGCAACAAAGAGTTTTTGTTGCTAGGGCTTTGGCTCAAAAAGCAGACTGTTATTTTTTAGACGAGCCATTTATAGGAATTGATGTGATGAGTGAAAATATTATTATTAACATTCTTAGAGAACTGAGAAACGAGGGCAAGACTATATTTGTGGTACACCACGACTTGTCGAAAGTTGAAGGTTTTTTCGATGATATCATTCTAATAAATAAAGAGTTGGTGGGTGTGGGTCCTGTCAACAAAATTTTTGTACCTAAGTTAGTAGAGGCGGCTTACGAAACTCCGCTTTCAATGCTTAAAAGTTTAGGAGGATCATACTAATGGAGTTTTTTCAAGACATATTAGTTTATGCTTTTTTGCAAAAAGCACTTATTACATCCATCATCGTTGGTATCATCTGTGGTGTGATTGGTAGTTTCATTATTTTGCGCGGAATGGCGCTGATGGGCGATACCATTTCACATGCTATACTACCAGGAGTAGCTATTTCATATATTCTTGGAATTAACTATTTCTATGGTGCAGTAGTAGTAGGCGTTCTAACGGCTTTGGGCATTGGAGTAATTAGCGAAAAGAGTCGTATTAAAAGC
>CAYTJC010000016.1:4465-8730 GCA_964437875.1 uncultured Dysgonomonadaceae bacterium | reverse complement strand
CTATTGGTATTGTTTTTTCGGCTGCTTTTGCTATTGGTATTATCCTCATCACCACTGCTGAGAGTGCCATCGACTTAACTCAAATATTATTTGGTAATGTACTGTATGTTCGCACTATGGATATGTGGTTAACCATAATAATAGGAGTTATTTTATTGCTAGTGGTGGTAGTGTTTTTCAAAGAGTTACTTATTTCTAGTTTCGACGAAACTATGTCGAAAGTATATGGTTTGAAAACTCGTTTCATCCACTATGGGATAATGGTATTGTTGACTTTGGTTACAGTTGCATCACTGCAAACTGTGGGGGTTATTTTAGTGGTTTCATTGTTAATCACTCCAGCATCAACTGCATACCTGTTAACCAATCGGTTGTCAATAATGATTGTGCTAGCTTCTACTTTTGGTGCACTTTCCTCCATCATTGGTATATACTTTAGCTATGTCAATAACCTTCCATCGGGGCCAGTTATTGCATTAGCCGCTACAGTAATATTTTTAATAGCCCTTGTGTTTTCGCCTAAACAAGGACTGTTGTGGCGGAAATTGAAAAAGCAATCAACAAACAATTAATGCTTACTTAAAAGAGCACCAAAGAATAAAAACAAAGTAATAAAATAATAATAAGAAAAGAACAGAATGAGAAGTATATATAATTATATTATTGTTGCAACTGTCGCAATAGCATTTCTCGTAGCATGCGGACAAAGCAAACAAAAGAGCAATGACACACCCATTGCAGATAATCGTTTGAAAGTGGTTACCACTTTCACTATCTTACAAGATATTGTTAGAGAGATTGGTGGAGATGATGTAGATATTCACAACTTGGTGCCCACAGGCACAGACCCACATGAATACGAGCCTCGCCCTGAAGATATGAAAAAAACTACCGATGCCGATATTTTGTTTTACAACGGATTGAATCTTGAGGGTGGCAAAAGCGGTTGGTTTTTTAGAATGATCAATTCAGTTGGGCAAAAAGAAGAGAATATATATAGCCTTACAAAACGAATAGAACCAATGTATTTAAAAAGTAAAGAGGGTAGTATTGGAGAGATCAATCCTCATGCTTTCATCAATCCAGCTATCGGTATTTTGATGGCGGAAGATATGCGCGATGCTTTTATAGAAAAAGATCCGCAGCGCAAAGAAGCCTATACAGATAGAGCAACTGTATATTTAGAGAGGCTAAGAGCTATAGATAAAGAATACAAGGAAAAGATCAATGAGATTCCAGAAGAGAATCGCATCTTAGTGACAAGCGAACGAGCTTTTCAATATATGGCCAATCAGTATGGGCTGAAAGAGGGCTTTATATGGTCTATCGATACAGAAGAGAATGGATCGCCCGAACAGATTAAAGCATTAATTCGTTTTGTGAACGAGCACAACGTGTCGGTGCTATTTATCGAATCTAATGTTGACAAGCGTCCCATGAAAACTGTCTCGCAAGAGACGGGAGTTCCGTTCTCAAAGAAACCTATCTATTCTGACGAAATTGGAAAACTTGGCGAAGAGGTGGATACATATATTAAGTACTTAAAATATAATATAAAACTTATCTCTGATGAACTAAAATAAACTCACTTTGTTTATAGTTGTATAAAGACGGGTCTTACAAGCTGTGCTTAAACTTAACATAAACACAGAAGCCTTTTATTTAAAAACTGAAACATTATGAGTAAAATTGGATTATTATCTGTCTTATTAGCGTTTACGCTAATGAGCTGTACAAATCAAAGTAAAAAACAAGCTGACGAAACAACTCCTATTAATGAAACAGTAGTAGATTCTCACACTTCGGAAATCGCCTTGGATTGGGCTGGAGTATATGAAGGCACAATGCCATGTGCAGATTGTGAAGGTATTGAGACAACTATTGAGCTCAAAGATGATCATACGTATGTGGCACACTACAATTATCTTGGAAAATCTGATGGTGATAATATGTTTACTAATGAAGGAACATTCACGTGGGACATCTTAGGATCTACAATTACATTACAATCTGAAAACGAAACTTCTCAGTATAAAGTTGGTGAAAACCAGATAGTTTTATTGAATAGTGATGGAGAAGTAAATACAGGTGAATTGGCAGATTTCTATGTATTGAAAAAAAAGATGTAATTTAATAAAATAATATACGCATATTGATTTATGCTTGCGGCGTACTTCGGTACTTCCGCTCTAGAAAGGATAGAGATTTTTTGAATTTTCTGTCCTTTCTCTTTTTATATTGTGTAACAACAATTGCAAATGAGCTTAATGGTGTTTTGTAACAAATAACTTATAAAGCTCAGAGAGGAGTGTTGTTTGGGTGTAAATAATATTTATTGTAAGCATCTGCTTGCAAGGTTAGCAAAAAACTTTTTTATTTCGATCATCTATGTGATAAGAAGATGAAAAAACTTTTGATTGCTACAATCGTATTAGGTTTATTGCGAATTTTTTTTTATTTGCACCAATCTACACAAATAGATAGCTAAAACACATTGTGTTTCCCCAATCCACCATCGCCGATTGCTCAAAACACAATGTGTTTCTCAAATCCACCATCTCCGATTGCCAAAACACAATGTGTTTCTTGAATCCTCTATCGCCGATTGTTCAAAACACAATGTGTTTCTTGAATCCTTCATCGCCGATTGTTCAAATACATTGTGTTTTTGGAATCTTCACTTGCATATTAGACAAATACATTGCGAAAATGTAATCTATCTTAGCAGATTGCTTGGTTTATTATTTTTTTTCGTTGAAATTGAATGTGGTACTAGAGCTGTTTTTTTATAAGCACTTAGTCTTTGAGGGTTGTTGGCAATGTTGTTGTATGAGTTTATGCCTCACTCCTCACTATTTTTCTTGTTGCCACTTCTCTCTTCTTTTTTCCTCCTAGAGCTGAATCTTATTAAAATACTTACAAATAACCAAACTAAAATAATTACTTTTGTGTGAAGACTTAAATTGTTTTGCTTTCATTGCAACTGATTCATTGTTAATTGTAACAAATGCAAGTAGAGAATATCTCTTTCAACAATTCAATATTTGTGGTACCGACTATCATAGTGTGATAATAATGCTACTGTATATGTTTTTGTAGGACTAAAATAAAACCCAAACAATCAGAAAATGCAAGAAATAGAGTTTCTCAAAGTAGTAGTTGTCATTTTTGGGCTGGCGAGCTTGGTAATTTTCATATTCAACAAATTAAAATTGCCATCTGTTGTTGGTTTCCTTTTGACAGGAATTATTGCAGGTCCTTACGCCCTAGGACTGATTTCAGATATAGACATTATTGATGTATTGGCAGAAATTGGTGTTATTCTGCTATTGTTCATTATCGGCATGGAGTTTTCCATAAAAAAACTTCTCAAAATCAAGAATATTGATTCATAGGTGGTATTTTGCAAGTTGGCATCACTATTTTGGTAGTCATGGGTATGTTACACTTCTTCACTCATGTTCCTTATAATCAGGCTGTCTTTGTAGGTTTTTTAGTAGCATTGAGCAGTACTGCTATTATTCTAAAAGTCCTGCAAGAGAATGATCAAATAGAAAAGCACCATGGCAAAATAAGTTTGGGAATATTGATATTCCAAGATTTAATCATTGTGCCCATGATGCTTTTTGTTCCTTTCCTTTCGGGTGCAAGCACTAATATTGGGGGTGAGCTATTATTGCTTCTTGTTAAAACTACAGGACTGTTGGGTGTTACTTTTGTGTTTGCACGTTGGCTCATTCCGTATGTGTTACACAAAATTGCTGTAAGCAATAGCCAAGAGTTGTTTTTGATTGCCATTATAGTTATTGGTTTTGCCATTGCCAGCTTCTCAGCATGGTTAGGACTGTCTTTGGCTTTGGGTGCTTTTCTTGCAGGCTTGGCCATTTCAGAATCTTCTTATAGCTACCAGGCCATAGGCAATATAATTCCTTTTCGAGATGTATTTGCTAGTTTCTTCTTTGTATCAATTGGGATGCTTCTCGACATCAATTTTTTCATCATTAACTGGGTCACTATTGTCACCATAGCAGTTATCCTAATTGTGCTGAAATCTATAATAATTGGTTTGGTGAGTTTTGTTTTGGGCTATCCCTTCCGAATTGCATTCAGGTCAGGACTTATTTTAGCCCAAATAGGAGAGTTCTCCTTTATCCTTGCCAAGATGGGGTTGTCAAATAAACTAATAGACAATCATTTCTATCAGATATTCCTTGCCGTGGCCATTTTAAGCATGAGTATAACTCCTATTTTCATTATTTCCTCCT
>CAYTJC010000016.1:0-4455 GCA_964437875.1 uncultured Dysgonomonadaceae bacterium | reverse complement strand
TCTCAAAACCAATAACTTCCTTTTTTGCAAAAATGCCAATGCCTTCAATTATCAGAAATGGACGGAGGAAATTGCCCAAACGCACTGCTCCCGAATTAAGTGGACACACCATTCTGGTGGGTACATCTCAAGACTCCAGTTTGATGAAATCGATGGAGTTGGCCAATATCACCTTCGTCATTATCGATACCGATGCAGACTTGGTGCGCGAAATGCAAAATCAAGGCATAAATGCTGTGTATGGTGATGCTCAGTACAAATCGGTTTTGGAAGAAGCCTCTGTAAAAGATGCTAGTAGTATGCTTTTATATGTAGAGGGAACAAGTCATAAAGCATCCATTATAAAAGCTGCGAAGAAGTTAAATCCAAAACTTCACACTGTTGTGAGAACTCGCTATATCGATGATTTAGAGTATCTGTATGAAACAGGTGCCGACGATGTAATTCCTATAGAGTTTGAGGCTTATCTTGAGATGTTTTCTAGGGCATTGAATCATTATTTGATACCCCATGAAGAAGTTGAGCGACTGCTTGCCAAAATCCGCGCCAATGGTTACAAGGCTTTTAGAAACAATGGAGAAAAGGGTAGAAAAGAAAAGCTTAATATTCCCGACTTTGAGATCAATACCATGGTTATTCACAAAAACTCTCTAGCTTATAAAAAAAGTATCAAGGAACTAGATTTAAGAAATAAAACAGGAATTAGCATTTTGGCTATTAAGCGACAAAATCAAGTAATTAGTAATCCTAGTGCAGACTTTGTTCTTGACGACAATGATATTATTTATACCTTGGGTGATCATTACAATGCTGTATGTTTGAATGAGGTATTTAAACACGTATAGCTACCTCATAACTTATCTCTCTTCCTTCACTTGTCGCTAGTATTTCCAATGAATTTCTTTTTAGACCAGCTTTCTGAAGTGAATTTTAATTACGAAGAGTGGGAGTAGCCTTGTTTGTAGTAAACTGATTTGGTGTAAAGGTTTTTTTAATATAGAATAAGCTTAGACTAATACTCTAAGCTATTTGCTATTTTGTTAGCAGACTTTACAAAACGATTGAAGCTAGTCTGTTCGTAGTGTTGAAGGTTGTATTTATTTTCTTTCATATAATCATCAACTGCTGCATTCTGTTTTTCAACAGGTAAAAGTCGATATACGGGTTTCCGTTCCATATAGAACTTGTGTACCCAAACTAATGAATAATCGGCTGACTCAATTATAATTGAATTGTCTGTTGTGTCTTTTTTAAGTGTAATTTCAGCAAGCATACCTCCATCTGTATTTATCTTGCGTTGGTTTGAAACAAAGTTTCCCAGAGAGTAAAAGACTGTGTGGGTTATGCTATCATTATTTGTGTATTTCTGTATTGGCTGTATTACATGAGGGTGATGACCAATGATTATGCGCACATCATTATTGAAAAGAAACTGTGCTATTGATTTTTGACTGAATGATGGTTTTGTATGATACTCTTCTCCCCAATGCATTACTGCAATTATTATATCGGGTTTCAGCAACTGAGTAGCTGCAATGTCTTTCTTGATAAGAATTGTATCAATTAGATTCACTATATTGGGCTCTTTCACCACAAGACCATTGGTTCCATAAGTATAATTGAGAAAGGCTATGCGGATGCCATTCTTTATTATCATCAAAGGGTAGTGGAGGTCTCTTTTTTCTTTTGTCTTAAAAGTTCCTGTTTGTTTGGCTCCTTGCTCCTTAATAACTCGGATGGTTTGCTCCAAACCTTTTTGACCCATGTCTAAGGCATGATTGTTTGCAGTAAAAAAAATATTGAATCCTGCATTTTTTAGTGCAGTTGCATATTCGTTGGGTGAGCTGAAAAGAGGGTAGCCCGTGTATGGCTTCCCCCCAAGAGTTGTTTCTAAATTCACACCTGCAATGTCGGCTGCTGAAACTTTATCTTTTACAATTTCAAATACTGGGTTATAGTTATACCCATTGTCTGTTTTTGCAGCATATACTTGAGGAGTATGTTGCATGGCATCACCTGCAAAAATAAGCGTTACTCTTCTCTCTTGTGCATAGCTAACTGCAAAAGAGAAGATAAGCAAAGCGAGCAAGAAATGGATACGCATTTTTACATACTATCAGGGTGGAAAAGTTAAACAGAAAGTTAGCGGTGTAAAGGTTACTTATAAACCTCTTTTTTGCCAGCTATAAGGGTGTTTTTAAGCAACGAAACAATCGTCATTGGGCCTACACCTCCTGGAACTGGAGTAATGTATGAGCATTTAGGTGCCACTTCATCAAAAGCTACATCGCCAGTTAGTTTAAAGCCTGACTTGGTTTTATGAGAAGGCACGCGAGTTGTGCCCACATCTATTACTACTGCACCCTCTTTCACCATATCGCCTTTTAGAAACTCAGGTGCTCCTAATGCTGCGATAATAATATCAGCCTGTAGGCAAATCTCCTTAATGTTTTTAGTTCTACTATGGCAAACAGTTACTGTGCAATCGCCAGGATATCCCTTTTGCATTAACAACATGGCAGCTGGTTTACCAACAATATTGCTACGACCCAATATAACACAATGCTTTCCTTTTGTCTCAATCTTGTATCGTCTGAGAAGCTCTACAATGCCTGAAGGTGTTGCAGATAAGAAGCAGGGCAGTCCTAAAGACATACGTCCCACGTTTACAGGGTGAAACCCATCAACATCTTTGCGGTAATCAATGGCTTCTGTTACTTTATCTTCGGAAATATGTTTGGGAAGTGGTAGTTGTACTATAAACCCATCAATTTGGGGGTCATTGTTTAGTTTTTCTACACTTTGTAATAATTCCTCTTCCGTCACATCAATATCGAAACGGATGAGAGTAGATTCAAAACCAACTTCTTTGCATGATTTTACTTTGTTGGCAACATAAGTTTCACTTCCTCCATCGTGGCCAACAAGTATAGCAGCTAAGTGGGGAGTTTTTCCTCCAGAAGCTTTTATTTGTTTTACTTCTTCAGCAATTTCTTTTTTAATTTCCGTCGCAGTGGCTTTACCGTCTATTAGTTGCATATTGGTTTTTGTTTTATTTGTTTTACTGATGCTGGATGGTGGTGGGTAAGGAGTGAGCATTTATTAAAAAGATACTCCACTATATTTAGTAAGATATGGGGTGCTTTTTCGTCAACCTCATACTTCCTCACCCTACTAACTCATTTTATCTCTTTCTCATTTTACGCATAGCTGCTTTGCCACCACCTTGAGTCATCATGCGCATCATTTTACGCGTTTCATCAAACTGTTTTATTAGTTTGTTTACTTCTTGTACATTGGTTCCACTACCTTTGGCAATGCGTTGACGTCTAGATCCGTTTAAAATTTCGGGTGTGGTGCGCTCTGCTGGTGTCATAGAACGTATAATGGCTTCAATTCCTTTAAATGCGTCATCATCTATATCTAAATCTTTTATTTGCTTGCCAACTCCCGGAATCATTGCAGCCAAATCTTTTAAATTACCCATTTTCTTGATTTGCTGTATCTGTCCGATAAAATCGTCAAAGTCGAATTGGTTTTTTGCTATTTTCTTTTGTAAACGGCGTGCATCTTCTTCATCGTATTGTTCTTGAGCTCTCTCTACTAACGAGACAATATCACCCATTCCTAGAATACGGTCGGCCATTCGTTCGGGATGGAACACATCTAGTGCATCTAGTTTTTCGCCTGTACCAACAAATTTAATTGGTTTTTCTACTACAGAACGAATGGATAAAGCAGCACCACCACGCGTGTCACCATCAAGTTTTGTAAGTACAACACCATCAAAGTTCAATCTGTCGTTAAATTCTTTGGCAGTGTTAACAGCATCTTGCCCTGTCATGGCATCTACAACAAATAAAATCTCCGATGGATTCACAGCCTCTTTGATAGCTGATATTTCATTCATCATCACCTCATCAACGGCTAAGCGTCCCGCGGTATCCACAATCACAAGGTCGTGACCGTTTTGTTTGGCGTATTTAATGGCGTTTTTTGCAATTTGTACAGGATTCTTATTGTCCTCTTCAGCATACACAGCAACTCCAATTTGCTCACCTAGAATCTTTAATTGTTCAATAGCAGCAGGACGATAAACGTCGGCTGCCGTAAGCAATGGTTTCTTTCCTTTTTTAGATTTAAGAAACAAAGCTAGTTTACCTGAAAATGTGGTTTTACCCGATCCCTGTAATCCAGACATAAGTATAACGGCTGGCGAACCATCAATATTAATTTCTGCAGTTGAGCCTCCCATAAGAAGAGCTAACTCATCTTGCACTATTTTCACCATTAACTGGTGTGGCTTGAGTGCTGTGAGTACATCTTGACCTAGCGCCTTTTCTTTTACAGTTTCGGTAAACTCTTTCGCAGTTTTAAAGTTAACGTCAGCTTCAAGTAAAGCTCTACGCACATCTTTTAATGTTTCAGCAACATTAATTTCTGTAATCTTACCTT
>CAYTJC010000015.1:0-13760 GCA_964437875.1 uncultured Dysgonomonadaceae bacterium | reverse complement strand
ACATCAGGGAAGAGCTGCCGAGAATGTGCTCTACTCTACTATTATAAAAGAAGGCGATATCCTACCTGGCAACTCACATTTTGATACCACCAAAGGGCACATTGAGTTCCGCAAAGCATTAGCTGCAGACTGCACCATAGATGAAGCTGCAGATACACAGTTAGAAATCCCTTTTAAGGGGAATGTTGATATTGTGAAACTCGAAAAGTTACTTGCAAAATATCCAAAGGAGAAAACCCCAGCTGTGGTGCTCACCATTACTAACAACACTGCAGGAGGACAGCCTGTATCTATGCAAAATATAAAAGAAGTGTCGGCACTGTGCATCAAATATGGTATTCCACTTCAAATAGACGCAGCACGCTTTGCAGAAAATGCCTATTTTATCAAAACGCGCGAGGAAGGATATGCTGATAAAAGCATAAAAGAAATTGTGAAGGAGACATTCTCTTATGCAGATATTATGACCATGTCATCCAAAAAAGATGCCATTGTGAACATGGGAGGCTTTGTGGCTTTCAAATCAGAAGAGCTCTGGAAGAGTTGTCAAAAAATATGTATCATGAATGAAGGATTCATAACCTACGGTGGCATGTCGGGACGTGATATGAATGCATTGGCACAAGGCTTGGACGAAGGTACCGAATTTGAATACTTGGAAACACGTATCAAACAGATTGAATATTTAGGACAGAAGCTAGACGAATATTCCATACCCTATCAACGTCCTGCTGGCGGCCATGCTATTTTTGTGGATGCAAAGAAAATACTAACTAATGTGCCTAAAGAAGAGTTTATAGCGCAAACCTTGGGTATTGAGCTTTATCTTGAAGGTGGTGTGCGTGGTGTAGAAGTGGGTGCACTCTTAGCTGATCGCGACCCAGTGTCACACGAAAACAGATATCCCGAACTAGAGCTGTTGCGCTTAGCAATTCCAAGACGTACCTACACCAACAACCATATGGATGTGGTGGCAGCTGCACTAAAGAATGTGTATGACAGACGCGAAGAAATAAAACATGGTTATACTATAACCTACGAAGCCCCTATTATGCGCCATTTCACCATTGGATTAGAACCTGCAAAATAGAGCGAATAATTATAAAAGCACACTAAATAAAAAAAAGGTGTTCAGTTGTCTATAAAACAACGAACACCTTTTTTATTTATAAACCTATAGATTCAATCAATCTATTAATCTATCCAACGAACATAAGCAAAGTCCATTCTGTGTGGAAGATCTGCATTTTTCGGATATACGCGCAAAGCATATTGGTGTATTCCTGGATTGTGAAGTGATTCATGCATTTCGAAATACAATTTAGATCCTTCTTCTTTCACCAAGTCAAATTGATAGGTATTTAAGAACTCTGCTTTGTTAGTAGAAGAATCATATTGTACCACAACACATTCAACTCCTAAGTCGCCCTTCATATCTTTTTTGTCTATGACAACTTGTCCACACAAGCCCACTTTTTTATCGCTTGGATTAGCATGCTGTTCGCAGTCATAATCAACTTTCACTACTTCAAACTTATCCCAGTTTTTCACCATATCTTCTTTCCAAGCAGCAATTTCTTTTGCTTTTGCATAGTCATCTTTAACTATAAGCTTAGATCGCTTAGCAAGAACGTTGTAGAATTTAGAGAAATAGTCGTCTATCATTCTTTTAGTAGTATAGATAGGAGCAATTTCAGCTAGCGAATTCTTAACATACTTAACCCATCCATGTGCACAGCCATTTTCGTCTTGATCGAAATAGAGAGGTGCAATTTCATTTTCTATTAAAGAATAGATAGTTGAAGCATCAAAAGAATCTTGGAATTCTTGGTCTGCATAATCCCTCTCGTCTGTAAGTGACCATCCAGCACCATCACGATGTCCTTCATACCACCATCCATCAAGCACAGAGAGATTCAACACTCCGTTCATTGCAGCTTTCATACCCGATGTTCCAGAAGCCTCCAAAGGTCTGGTTGGTGTGTTTAACCATACATCTACACCAGATACGAGTCGTTTAGCTAAACGCATATCGTAGTTTTCCAAGAAAATTATTTTTCCTAAGAATTCAGGACGACGCGAGATTTCAATAATTTGTTTAATCAACTCTTGACCACCACCATCAGCTGGATGCGCTTTACCCGTAAAGATAAACTGTACAGGGCGTTCTGGGTTGTTTACTATTTTAGCAAGTCTGTTTAAATCAGTGAAAAGTAGATGTGCACGTTTGTATGTTGCAAATCTACGACCAAAACCAATAATCAGCGCGTCTGGATTAACTCCATCAATCACAGTCATTAGCCTACGTGGGTCAGCTTGATTTTTCAACCATCCTTCTTTAAATTCATAACGGATGTAATCAACCAATCTCTTTTTCAATATCATTCTTAGTTTCCACACTTCCTCGTCAGCTACATCATGTATTTTACTCCAAATATCAAGGTTTGATTGATCTGAATAAAAAGTGTCACTAAAGTGATTGCTGAATATTGATTTAATGGTAGAAGAAGACCATGTTGGCAAGTGAATACCATTTGTAACGTGACCTACATGCAATTCTTCAGGGAAATAACCTTTCCAAATAGGTTGGAACATACCTCTTGAAACTCTTCCGTGGAGTAAACTCACACCATTAGCTTCTTGAGCTGTATTCAATGCAAAAACGCTCATGGAGAAACGCTCATTACTACCGGGATTTTCACGCCCCATGTCCATTAATTGTTGCCACGAGATACCTAGCTTGTTAGCAAAGTGTCCTAGATAGCGACTAATCATATCTTCTTCGAAAAGATCATGACCAGCAGGAACAGGAGTATGCACAGTATAGAGAGAAGATGCTCTCACTACTTCTTTGGCTTGATTAAAAGATAGTTCTTTTTCATTAATATAGTAGCTCAAGCGCTCAGCATTGATAAGAGCAGCATGACCCTCATTCATATGATAGATATCTTTTTCAATACCTAGATTTTCAAGCAACTGCATACCACCAACACCCAACAAGTATTCTTGTTTCATTCGATTTTCCCAATCGCCACCATACAATTTATGTGTAATAGAGCGGTCTTCGTCCCTGTTTGATTCTACATCGGTATCCATCAAATATAATTTGATGCGTCCAACAGCTACTTCCCAAACATGAACATTAACTTTACGTCCAGGAAATTCCACTTCATGCATATATGGAGTACCATCGTCATTTCTAACCATAGTAATTGGCAAATTGCCAAAATTTTGCGCTTCATATCTAGCTATTTGTTGTCCATCTAACGCCAACCATTGTGTAAAGTAACCAAATCTGTAGAGGAATCCTACAGCTGTCATGTTTACATTACTATCACTAGCCTCTTTAAGATAGTCACCAGCTAATACACCCAAACCACCTGAATATATCTTCAGTACATGAGTCATACCATATTCCATACTAAAATAGGCAATACTAGGTCTGCCGTTAGTTGGTTTCTCAGACATATACTCATTGAACTTGCTGTAAACAATTTGCAAACGACTCATGAGGTATTCATCTTTAACGATTTCCTCACCTCGCTCCTTAGTTAGGCTCTGCAACAAAACAACAGGGTTTTTATCGCTTTCTTCCCATACTGCAGGATCCATAACTTCAAATAGAGCTTTAGCTTCCTCATTCCACGTCCACCACAAATTGCGAACTATTTCTTTTAATGGGAGCAACTGCTCAGGTAAAACAGAATGTACCTGCAAATCCCTCCAATTAGGTGTATTTGCATGACTTGTTTCAATAATCATATACTTATTTTATTTGTTAATTTATTTCTTATGTGTTAATGTTAGCACAGTTTCATTGTATACACAACTGCACCTCGCGCTTACATGAATTTGGGCAAAGATACTACTTTTCTAACTCATTATTAATATCCAGTCCTGATAATCTATCAATTGCGTTACGCAATGCTATGCAATAGGCCTCCTCATAGTAGACTATAAAATGCTCCCAATCGGCAGAATCAGCCAATCTCACAGCAGCATTTCTTGTTTCGCTAATTTCTTTTTTGTCTTTCTGTGATAAAGAAACTAAAGAGTTTGCAATTTTACTTGCCACTTCAGCGTAATTATCCTCGTCTCTAAAAATCACCTCAACACCATCATCAATCCCTTCCATATCTCCCATTTTTGTAGCCCAAGCTCCAAAACCTGACAACGAAGTAGTTACTGTTGGTATAGAGAAAGCAATGCTTTCATGTGGTGTATAGCCCCATGGTTCGTAGTATGATGGAAATACTGTAGCATCTAGTCCAATCAACAGATCATAATACGAAGCATTGAATATTCCATCATCTCCATTGAGGTACGACGGTACAAAGATAATTTTCACTCTCTCCTCTTTAGAGTTGGTGAATCCCAATTGTTTTATCTGGGTTAGAGCGGGGTCATTATCTATTTCATTAATATCGTGTGTTAGAAAAGGAAAAGGAAGAGCCTTGTTTGCACTTATTGGACCTTTTTCTTGCAATCGTTGCTGCAAGTCCTTACGGTATCCCTTTACCCATGCTGGCACCATTATAAAAGCAATAATATCTTTTTTCAAAGACTTGTTACTTCTCAAGTTATTCAAAGAGTCAATAAAAACATCAATTCCTTTGTTTTTATATTCATATCTGCCGCTAAGAGCCACCATCAATGATTTCGAAGCTACAGGATATCCAAGAAGTGCTTCTGTAACACGTATTAAAGTTGCACGTGCTTGTGCTCTTTCTTTTGCATAATTCCTTCCGTTAGGTATGAAACCCTTTTCAAAGCCATTAGGCGTAACTACATGAGGTTCCTTTTCTAAAAGCTGTGTACACTCTTTAGCTGTAATATCACTTACCGTTGTGAAACAGTCCACATTGTGTGCAGTAATCTTCTCAATGGAATGCTTAGATACCATGTTCAATTCTTGTGCCATTTGATCCCCATTATATTCTTTGAAATGCTTATAGAGAGGCAAGTTATTCCCTGCAATGGATCGGCCAATAGATGTAGCATGAGTTGTGAAGATAGTACCTATTTTTGGAACAAAATGTTTCACATACAATGCTCCCATCCCAAGCATCCACTCATTAAAGTGTGCAATAACATGCTTGTTTTCCAATTTATAATATTTATAGAAGCTTTCTATCACATTGCCCACTGCGTAAGCAAACATGCTTGAATCGTCGTAATCTCCATAAGAAGGCATAGAGTCAACACCGTAGAGTCTCCACATCTGGCCGTAGATATCATTCTTGTGTTTATAAAACTTTTCAAAGTTAACTAATATGGCTATCGGTTCTCCTGGCACTTGCCAGCGACCAATACGTACTGTTAAAGACTCATTGATATCTGCATGTTTTCTCCATGCTTGATGAAGAGTCTCATCCTCTTTGAACCAGGGGCTTTCATCCTCTTTCCATATATCGGGTCCAATAAATATTATTTTATCTTTATGTTCTTTCTGAAGTGTGTTAGCCCGTGATGATAACACGGTGTAAATACCGCCCACTTTATTGCAAACCTCCCAGCTTGACTCAAAAATATAGTCGGGTGAGTATTCTAAATTTGTATGCATAATAATTGTTTCAATTGAAATTTGGAGTACAAAGATACTTAAAATAGGTGACACTTAGACATTCACAACACTACTTGGCTAATAAATTGCAAGTTGACTGATTAAAAAACTCTCTCAACTCTGTTGATTTAGTCTATTTAAGCAGAGTATAGATAAAACCTATGAATCATATTATTTTTCAATAGTGACTGGATGCAACACCTTAAACATCAAAACATTTTCTGTGATAACGCGTTGCAAGAAATTATTTTGCTCACTTTGCTTGAATATGCTACCTTTGTGTGTTAAACTCAACAACTTGGAAATTTCAAAACTATTACAATTTTTTGGCTCAAAAGCCAATATAACAGCTGCAGCAAAATTATTGAGAGAAGTGAAAACTATTTCAATAAAAGGATTGCATGGCTCATCCAAAGCACTATTTGCAGCCTCTCTGTTTGGCCGTGTGCCCAAACCATACATCTATGTCTTAAACAACTTAGAGAATGCAGGCTATTTTTATCACGACCTTAATCAGATGCTAGGTAACAAAGATGTACTCTTTTTCCCTTCGGCCTACAAACGTGCAGCAAAATATGGTCAAATAGATTCTGCCAACGAAATTCTTCGCACCGAAGTGCTTGCTCGTTTGCATAAAAATTCAGACCCGTACATTATTGTAACCTACCCAGATGCATTGGCAGAGAAAGTTATTTCGCAAAACACACTCTCTCAAAACACACTCTCTTTAAGCATTAAAGATGAAATAGGGAGTAATGAAGTATCAAAACTTTTAGACGCTCACAGGTTTGAATATGTTGACTATGTATATGAACCCGGACAGTATGCTACTCGTGGTAGTATTTTAGACGTTTTCTCATACTCTAGCGAATATCCATACCGCATTGACTTTTTTGGTGACGAAGTTGAAACCATTAGAAGTTTTGATATCGACTCGCAACTCTCGCAATCTTCATTTGAGCAAATATACATTGTACCCCATTTTGGCAACTCAAAGTCGAAAGACGCTACACTGTTTGACGCATTGCATGCAGATACAATCATTGGCTTTGAAGATATGCAGTGGATAGATAGCCGCATTGAGTCAGTTTTCGTTGACGAGCTTAGCATAGAGTTAGACGAAGTGGAAATGACGCTGCCCAACCTATTGTCAAAAACAGAGTTTCATTCTGCTATACAATCTTTCAGACACATTAGATTTGACTCAAAGACAGACGAAGCCGCCGAAGCAACACTACAGTTTAAAACTATACCTCAACCCCTGTTTCATAAAAACTTCGACTTGATAAGCGAGTCGCTCACAGGTTTTATAAAAGAGGGCTACACAATTTATATACTATCCGATAGCCAAAAGCAACAAGAGCGCCTACGTGTTATTTTTGAAGACAGAGGCGACAATATTCCCTTCACACCCATCAACCGGACCCTACACGAGGGGTTTGTTGATAATACACTGAAGGTTTGTTGTTTTACAGATCATCAAATATTCAATCGTTTTCATAAATACAACCTAAAGTCCGACAAAGTTCGGTCGGGCAAGATGGCACTTACTCTCAAAGAGATAAGTCAGTTTCAGATTGGCGACTATGTGGTGCATCTAGATCATGGTATTGGCAAGTTTGCAGGCCTTGTGAGACTACCTGCCGGCAAAAACATACAGGAGGTTATCAAACTAACCTACCTAAACAATGATGCAGTGTTTGTATCAATACACTCTCTGCACAAGATATCAAAATATAAAGGCAAAGAGGGCGATGCCCCCACCCTCAACAAAATAGGATCGGGAGCATGGGAGAAGGTGAAACAGCGCACCAAATCGAAAATAAAAGACATTGCACGCGACTTGATAAAGCTGTATGCTGAACGCACGAAAGAAAAAGGCTTTGCTTACTCTCCTGATAGTTACTTGCAAACAGAGCTTGAAGCATCTTTTAAATACGAAGACACGCCCGACCAACTAAAAGCAACCAACGATGTGAAAAGCGACATGGAGAAACCCATTCCCATGGATAGACTGGTGTGTGGCGATGTTGGCTTTGGGAAAACTGAAATAGCCATTCGTGCTGCCTTTAAGGCTGCAACAGATGGAAAACAGGTAGCAGTTTTGGTGCCAACAACTGTTTTGGCAACACAACATTACAATACTTTTAGTGACAGACTGTCAGACTTTCCGTGTACAATAGATTATTTGAGCCGTGCAAGATCGCCTAAGGAACAAAGAGCCATTCTATCTAATCTGAAAGAAGGCAAAATAGATGTTTTAATTGGGACTCACCGTTTGGTGGGCAAGGATGTGGAGTTTAAAGATTTGGGTTTGTTGATAATTGACGAGGAGCAGAAGTTTGGTGTATCAGTAAAAGAAAAACTAAAGCAACTGAAAGTGAATGTTGACACCCTCACCATGACTGCCACGCCCATACCCCGCACACTGCAATTCTCATTGATGGGATCGCGCGACTTAACCACTATCTCTACCCCACCTCCCAACAGACATCCAGTGCAAACAGAAGTTCACACCTTTGACTTAGAAATTATTCGCGAAGCGATTAACTTTGAGGCAAGCCGCAATGGACAAGTCTTTATAGTGAACAACCGCATTCAAAATATTTATGAAATGCAAGCACTTATCGAGCGTGAAATACCCGATATAAAAGTGGGAGTAGGGCACGGACAGATGAATCCAAAAGAGATGGAAAAAGTGATTAGCGATTTCATCAACCACGATTTTGATGTGCTCATTTCAACCACCATCATAGAGTCGGGTATAGACATACCCAACGTTAACACAATTATTGTTGTCAACTCTCAAAACTTTGGATTGAGCGATTTGCATCAGTTGCGCGGACGTGTGGGAAGAAGCGACCGTAAAGCTTTTTGCTATTTATTGGCTCCCCCACTCTATTCACTTAGCAATGATTCGCGCCGACGCTTGCAGGCCATCGAGAACTTTTCGGAACTGGGTAGCGGTATCAATATTGCTATGCAAGATTTAGACATACGTGGTGCTGGCAACCTTTTGGGCGCCGAGCAGAGTGGTTTTATTGCAGACTTAGGCTATGAAACCTACCAAAAAATTCTGAAAGAAGCTATGTTGGAGCTCCGAAGAGACGAGTTCAAAGATGTGTTTAAAGATGATCAATCGGAGACTGAGTCTGAAGATCAGTATTATGTAGACGATGTGTTGGTAGAAAGCGATTTGGAACTCATGTTTCCAGTAATGTATATACCTAATGATGCTGAGCGCATAGCCATATACCGTGAGTTAGATGGATTAGAAAAAGAACTCGAAACATTTGAATTTGGAAAACGCTTAGAAGATCGTTTTGGTAAAATACCTGCACAAGGCAAAGAGTTGATACGCATTGTGAGATTGAGACGTTTAGCAAAAACCTTGGGAATTGAGAAGATAGTTCTCAAAAATCAACAAATGATTCTTCATCTCATCAAAGACACAGAGTCGCCCTACTATAAATCTTCTGTTTTTGACAAGCTAATAGCTTATGCCATGAGCAATACGCGGGCATGCAAACTAAGAGAAGTTGGCAAAAAACGCTCTGTCTCTATCAAAAACGTAAGTACAGTAGAGAATGCTGTGGCTATAATGGAGCAGATAAAGAATCAACCATAGAGATGTGCAATGCTTTGCATATTATGGTTTTCAAGCTCTTACCTATACAAGAATAATACTTTTACATATATACATTATAATAAAAGGTGAGCAGGGGGTGCATCTTTGGCTCCCTCTCTTTTCTCTCTAAAACAATCCATCGACAGATAAATATCGCTCACCAGTATCGTAATTAAAAGTAAGTATCTTTTTCGTTTCCGATAGCTCATCACATTTTTTTGCAACAGCAGCCAAAGATGCACCCGTAGAGATGCCACAAGATATACCCTCTATGCAAGCCAATTTGCGCGCAAATTCATACGCCTCCTCTTTTTCTACTTTTATTACTCCATCAAGCACATTCACATCTAATGTATCGGGGATGAATCCAGCCCCAATTCCTTGAAGTGAGTGAGGCCCAGGGTTCCCACCAGATATTACTGGTGAGTCTGTTGGTTCTACAGCATACACTTGTATATTACGAAATAGGCTCTTCAGCTCAGTGCCCACACCCGTTATATGTCCACCTGTGCCCACACCTGTGATTAGGTAATCGAACCCTTCAGGAAAATCGGCTATTATTTCTTGTGCTGTAGCACTTGCATGAATGGCTGGATTAGATAGATTGTTGAACTGTTGTGGAATCCATCCATTTTCCACTGTATCTTTTATCTCTTCAGCTTTCGCTATTGCACCCTTCATGCCCAGTTCGCGGGGAGTTAAAACCACTTCTGCACCATAGAGCGAGATCAACTTCCGACGCTCTACAGACATAGATTCGGGCATTGTGATTATCACTCTGTAACCCTTTATTGCTGACACAAGACTAATACCCACCCCAGTGTTTCCAGATGTTGGTTCTATAATTACACCACCAGGTTTTAAAAGTCCAGATTTTTCTGCATCTTCAATCATTGAGAGTGCAATTCTGTCTTTGAGACTTCCCCCTGGGTTTTGTTTCTCGAGTTTAATCCAAACTTCATGATTAGGAAACAACCTACTCAATCGTATATGAGGCGTATTGCCAATTAGTTCTAAAATATTATTGTATTTCATCTGTTTATATTTTTAATGTGAGAATATTTATATAACCACTAAGTCTAACCTAGGCACTATTCTTTTAAGGCTGTTCGCATTTACTGGCATAAAGCACTATATGACAAAATCATTGGGCTCTTCAAATCCCCTCACTGTTTTTATTTTCACATCCAACTTGTTATAAACCAAAGAATAGGGTATTACGCTTTGCGTGACCCAAGCCCCACCACCGATTGTAGAGTTTCGGCCAATAACTGTGTTGCCTCCCAATATGGTAGCTCCTGCATATATTACTACATTGTCTTCAACAGTAGGATGCCGTTTCACCGATGATAGTTTTTTTTCGAGATAAAGTGCTCCCAATGTTACCCCCTGATAAATCTTAACATTGTTGCCCACAACAGTTGTTTCGCCAATCACGATGCCTGTACCATGATCGAGAAACAGGTTCTTCCCAATTTGTGCTTTAGGATGTATGTCGATACCCACTTTAGAGTGAGCATATTCCGAAAACAATCTGGGAATGAGCGGAACTCCCAATTCATCTAACTTATGTGCTATACGATGCACACTTAAGGCAAAAAAGCCAGGATAGGTAAGTATTACCTCCTCTAAACTTTTAGCTGCTGGATCATTGGCAAGATAGCAATTAGCATCCTTTGTGAGTCTTCTCTGAATTTCGGGAAACTCTTCAAAAAATTCAGCTAAGATAGTAGTAGCTTGCTCATCCGAAGTTAGCTCTGAAATTGTACGCAAAAGAATTTCAGCAATAGAAAGTAATTCTTTATGGATGGATGCCGTGTCAAAATGAGAAGAATTAGGATACATAACCTCATATAATCTATCCACAACACCCTCCATCTCTTTCTTGTTGATAGGAATATTGAAAAAAGAAGGCTGAAACTTAGCTATATTATCTGTAATTCGACTTGTCATATTGATACTCTCTATAAAATATTTAATTATTGCAGTTTAAAATCAAACGCAACCCATCTGTATAGTGCAATAACACACTAATATGGTAAAAGGTTGCAATATATATATATATGTTAGAACAGCAAAACTATAATGTTGAACATCTGAAGTAAAAATAAAAAATGTAGTCAGAGTTTGTTTTATATCTCTACAAAACCGCAAAATGTAAACTTAATGAGGTTTCGGGTAAGCCCGAAACCATAAAAAAAAGATTTGATGAGGATTCGGGGCAGCCCGAAACTACAAAAAACAAATTTGATGGGGTTTCGGGGCCGCCCGAAACTGCAAAAAACAAACTTGATGGGGTTTCGGGGCCGCCCGAAACTACAAAAAAAGAATTTGACGAGGTTTCGGGCGTACCCGAAAGGATGAAAAAGTGGCAGAATGCCCTCAGGGTATTAAGGAAATATAGCAAGAATAGCCTTTTGCAGAAGAAATGGCAAACCAGATACCCCTTCTGCTGGCAAAGAAGGCTACTGCCTGTTTACACAAACCAGTCAGACATAAATAATCTAATCTTCTATTTCCTATTGAAGTCGGCAGGAATCTCACCCCAAGCCTTAGTTTCCCATTTAAGTATCTGATTTGGATAATCGTTTGCCTTGAGCCAATTCAATGCTCTATCTATCAAGTCAAATAGTTTTGCATTTTTATCTGTGCGAGGTTGTTTGGTTTTAATGGCTTTGTTGCGCACCCACAAAATAGCAGTGCGACTGTCGGAATATATGGGCAACTGCAACCCCTTTTGTTTACAATGGCTCAAAGCATGAACTAGGGCAAGAAACTCCATCATATTGTTGGTCCCTTCGGGAAAAGGTCCCATTCTAAATATCTCTTGCCCATTGTGAGTATGCACCCCTCTATACTCAGACATACCGCCCCGCGAACTACTTGCTCCATCCACCGAGATACTCTCTTGAATTGGCTCGCCGTATTTCTTTTTTTGCTCTGCAGTGAGCTGAGGTTTCTTCTTGTTGCCTACATGCGCTTTGCTATCTTCATAATAGGCTTCATGAGCCTGATCTTCACTCTCGAACGATTTATACACTGCACCTGGATAACCCGCAACTTGCTCTTTACATGATTCCCACGAGTCGAAAACACCTGTTTCTCGTCCATCCCAAACCACGTAATATTTCTTTTTAGCCATTTCTTCTTTCTACTTGTTTATTCTTTCGATGTGTGTATATGTGTGTAATTTGAAAACATCCATTCCAATCTTAAATTTAAAGCTGCTAAATTAACAAACTTAATGGCCAATTGAGAGCTTTAAAACAGAAAAGTCAACAATTTAATTGTGACTCCTCTGATGTTGAATACCCTTATCTATTTTGGAAAGAATCAATCTCTCTCTTTTATCAATCCCAATCGGTAGGCATCCAATAGTTTTTTAAGATCATCCACCTGATCAACCAAAATTTTACCATTGTCAGTATCCTTCACCAACATTCTATGAGAGATAAACTCGCGAATAACTGTAACTGATTGTATATCGCTTCCCTTTTCTATCACTGCCTTAGCAGATTCAAACGGTTCATGCTGCACTAACTGAATTCCTTGTGAATTGAAAATAAGAGTATATCCAGCAATACCTGTAGAGGAGTGATAGGCACGCGAAAAGCCTCCATCAATTACTAACAGTTTTCCATCTGCACGCATCGGTGTTTCTCCTTTTGCAGCTTTCACTGGCACATGACCGTTGATAATATGTGTGTCAGGGCCTTCCAATCCAAATTCAGAGAGAATCATCTCGCAGGTTTCACGTTGATCTTGGAATTTAAAGTAATACCCTTTCTCCTCGGCATGCGTTGTCTTGTCTTCAATAAAATATCTTTCGAAAGTAGTCATACCACTTTTGTCGAAAAGAGGTGAGTCTTTGCCACACCACAAATACCACATATAGTCCAGAGCAAAATCTCGCATTTCCTTATCTTCTTTTTCAAAATAAGCTGCTCTAATCAATCTATCTACTTTGTCCATAAATAATTTGCCCGAGTACTCTTTGCCCTGAATGTTTATCTTCTTGAACTGACCATTTTCGTCTAATGGAATAGAGGCATGATACAGTAAGTTTTGATTGATAACAAGATACATACTTCCTTTGGAGTATAAGCAATTGAGATGCTTCCTTAGTTTTTCACTGTGCATAAAAGAGTGCATGAGTTTTTCCACAAGCTTATTTTCCTCGTCGGTCAACTTGTATGGATCTTTCGGATCGATAGTTGGAAAGTTCATGTCCTTCATCTGATGCTCGCTGCCATCAACAAGCGTAATAGTCCCTTTATCAAAATTGATGCGGTGGAGCAAGTTTCTATCTTTCATTTCAAACTCAGGACGACGCTCAACTATATCATGCTCCAATTTAAATTGAATCACAGATATTGCTTTCTGCATTTGGCTCAATAGCTCTACAGATTTGTCATCATAAGTTCTATCACTATCCGATAGTTTTGGTTGAAACTCAGCACATGGGTCGTCGCCATATACATCCATGGCAAAACGAGCAATGGGCAATAGGTTAATAGAATAACCATCTTCAAGCGTGTTCAAATTCCCATAACGCATTGCAATCCGTAC
>CAYTJC010000014.1:4693-13813 GCA_964437875.1 uncultured Dysgonomonadaceae bacterium | reverse complement strand
ATGCAAAGATATATCTTTTTTATTACTAACCAAAAGAATGTGGTGTAAAATTGACCCTTTCTTTTTTTTATTTTTCTTGATGATCATCTTATGCACAGTTTTTATCTAATTATTCTATTTGTATTTAGTAAGTTACACGACGTTATTTACAATGGTTTCAAATTAAATAAAGTGCAACTTTTAGTCAATTATTTTTCAAATCATTTTAATATTCTCTGAAAAGTCATTTTAAAGCACGAGTAAGTTTTGAGAAAGTGTGAGAAATATCGTTTATGATGAACGACAAAAGTCATGTCTCTACTTTTTCTCCTCAGTTTTTATTGAAAGTAATAGATAAAAGAGAGTTTTTTTTATTTGCTTTCTTCAACTAGTATTAGATTAACAATAAAATTTGGCACCATTATTTGATGCAACTAAATATTTCAGAAACTATTTTCGTTGTAGAAAATATAATTATGAGATAATATATATAGATTGAAAATGGTAGCATGCTGAGGTATTCTAGCTTCTGCTTTCATAAAAAAAGACAGTCTTAAACTGTTAGAAGTTCAATACTGTCCTTTTCATTTATTCTATACAATAAAAAATAGTTACGCCAACTTATATAAATTCTCTATCTCTTGTGCCCATATACTTTCGTCGGGTGTTTCAAGAATAAGAGGCATTTTGTCAAATCTACTGTCTTTCATTATCATTTCAAAGAGTGTCATTCCCATTACACCTATTCCAATGGAGTCGTGTCTGTCCACCTTAGTGCCTAACTCTTTTTTCGAGTCGTTTATATGCATTCCTTTTAGGTATTTGAAGCCTACAATATCTTCGAATGATTGGAAGGTCTTTTTAAATGACTCTTCCGTTCTTATTTCATAGCCTGCTGCCAATGTATGTGCAGTGTCTATACAAACGCCCACACGCGACTTATCTTCCACCTTGTCTATGATGTGTGCTATTTGCTCAAAGGTGTGCCCAAGATTGGTTCCTTGTCCTGCTGTGTTTTCGATCACAGCAGTAACACCTTTTGTTTGGTCTAATGCAATATTGATTGATTCGGCAATACGGTCTAGGCAAGCATCAATCTCTATTTTCTTGAGGTGACTGCCAGGATGAAAGTTCAATCTGTTTATGCCTAATTGCTCGCAACGTTGCATCTCATCTAAGAAAGCATTGCGCGATTTTGTTAGAGCTTCCTCTTCTGGATGTCCTAGATTGATAAGATAGCTATCGTGGGGTAAAACATAGTCCATATTAAAGCCTAGTTCCTCGCATCTTTCTTTAAATAAATTGATACTTTTTTCTGTGAGAGGTGCAGCTTTCCATTGACGTTGATTTTTTGTGAAAAAAGCAAATGCTTTAGCTCCAATATTGTGAGCGTTCACTGGAGCATTTTCCACTCCTCCTGCTGCACTAATGTGCGCTCCTATAAATTTCTTCATACTATGTTCTTTTAAAATTGTTTGTCGAGTTATTGTGAATCGTATGTTATGTTATTTGTTTGCATAAGAATTATCTCATCTGTTATAATGCAAAAGCTTTTGCAGCTCTATATCTTAAATCGAAAATTTCTCCTCCATCAAATATCAACTTTTTGTTCTTACACTATAGAATGACAAGGAAAAGCTCTTGGTTTTGTAGTCGATTCATTGCTATGCTAACAAAAGTACATTTTTAATGATTCATTTGAAAAATATATTCAAACTCTTTTTTAATATAAGGCATGTCAGTTTTATGTTTACGGATGCTGTAAACATTTTGTGTCAATATATTGATTGTTGAGTAGAGGAGAGAATAGTGGGCCAAAATAGGCAGAGGCTGGATACTAATTGTTAGTCTCTTTACCTTTGTCGAGATAACGTAGCAATGCTTTCGATTTGCCTTTTTCATAACTAAGGTCTTCAATTTCGAGAAGCACTCTTGAAAGTTCAAACGCTTGACCTATAGCTTTCTTTTCAGTATTATTTAAAGCCTTTGTGTAGATTTTGTTTCCTATATAGGTGAGTGTGATGGGGGAGTCTTGAAATGTGTAAATAAATTCAGAAACGCCGTTTTCATCATTCCCGATAAACCTTACAACCTCATAAGTTCTATTTATGGTAGTAAACTTATAGTTCAATCCATCGGCTGTCACTGTCAATGACTCAGCATAAGAACCGTCGGGTATCGAAACTTTTATTTTATTGTGGTTTAGATTGCTTCCCGAGAGCACACTTTCTAAAAAAAGCACTCCTTTTTCACTCACTCTCGATCTGAGTGTATTTTCATCAAGTGGTTTGGATGAGGGGGTGATTTTAGGAATATAGTTGCCAAACTCTTGATAGTTTTCGTCACGCACAAAATCGAATTTACTTTGGATCTCTTTCAGGTTCATATATCTTACCTCTATCATGGAATCGAGGTAGGCTAGATTTCTGATGTTTTCGGCTCTACGCACAGTTTGCATCAAAGAGAAACCCTCTTTAATTTCGTTGTAAGCTTTTGGATATAGTAGTCTAATACTGTCTATGTGAGATTTCGCACTCTCGAAGTTGCCCACAGCCGAGCATTTTTCAGCCATATCCAAGTAATATTTTGCATTTTTTGTTTTGCTATTGCATGATGTAATACCAATAAGCAAAACAATCCAAACAAACAGGATTTGTTTGGTACACCATAAATATTTTGTTGTGCAAAATCTTGCCTTCATTAGTTTTAAAATTATTTTGAATACAAATTTAGGCGAAAAAGGTGGGCAAACAGTCTAATTATTGTATTTTTGCAATTCATAACAGATATTCAAAAGATGTTCATCACACAAGAAGTTATAAATCAGCACTTAAGTAAACCAATTTTCGGTGTATTGTCGGAAGCTGCCGATGAATTAGGTTTAGAAACATACTTAATTGGAGGTTTCGTTCGCGATATATTTCTGTATCGCAAGTCAAATGATATAGATATAGTGACCGTTGGCAGTGGTATAATCCTAGCCAAGGCAGTTGCCAAGAGACTGGGTAAGAATGTAAGGGTTTCTGTATTCAAAAACTTTGGTACAGCTCAAATTAAATATAAGCAGTACGAATTGGAGTTTGTGGGTGCACGTAAGGAATCATATATGCGCGATTCTCGGAAGCCAATTGTAGAGGATGGAACCCTTGAGGACGATCAAAATAGAAGAGACTTCACCATTAATGCACTTGCACTCTGTCTGAACAAAGATAGATTTGGCAATCTGATAGACCCTTTCAATGGTATGCAAGATATGGAAGATCTTATTATAAGAACTCCACTTGATCCAGATATCACTTTTAGCGACGACCCCCTGAGAATGATGCGGGGCATACGTTTTGCTTCTCAATTGGGTTTCGATATTCTTCCCGAAACGTTTGACGCTATTCAGCGTAACAAAGAGCGTATTGGCATTATTTCTAAAGAACGAATTGTGGACGAGTTGAATAAGATAGTTCTCTCACCAATGCCTTCCGTTGGTTTTGTTTTGTTAGAAAAAACAGGATTATTGGAGATTATCCTCCCCGAACTTTTAGCTCTGAAAGGTGCAGAAACAAAAGATGGAGTGGGGCACAAAGATAATTTTCAGCATACATTGGTGGTACTCGATAACATTTCAAAAACTTCTGATAATTTGTGGTTGCGATGGGCTGCTCTGCTACACGATATTGGTAAACCTGCCACAAAAAGATGGGACCCAAAGCTAGGGTGGACTTTTCACAATCACGATTTTGTGGGTAGAAAGATGGTTCCACAAATTTTCCGTCGTATGAAGTTGCCTTTGAACGATAAAATGAAGTATGTGCAGAAAATTGTGTCTCTACACATGCGCCCCATGCAATTGGTGGAAGAGGAGGTGACAGACTCTGCTATTCGCAGACTTCTTTTTGATGCAGGCGATGATATTGATGAACTAATGAAACTGTGTGAAGCAGATATTACATCTAAGAATCCATATAAAGTGCGAAGGTTTCTTCAAAACTTTAAAATTGTAAGGCACAAACTAAGAGAGATTGAAGAAAAAGACCGTGTACGCAATTTTGAGCCTCCTATAGATGGGTTGGAAATAATGCAACTCTTTGGATTGGGCCAAACTCCTATGGTTGGACGATTGAAGTCTGCCATAAAAGAGGCCATATTAGATGGTGTGATTCCCAATGAATATGATGCAGCCTATCTGTTTTTGATGACCAAAGCAAAAGAGTTAGGTGTAGAACCTAAGGAGGGTTAGCTTGACAAAGACCAGCTTGATTGGAGACTTAGAAGTAATTTGGAGGCTTAGAAGTAATTATATGTAGAGGACAAAGTGTTTTTCATCTGCTAGAGAATGTGCAAAGTTGTAGCAAAGCACCTCATAGCAACAAAACCCATGATAAAATGTTATGTAATTAGGGTTTTTATTGAAACTGGCTAGATAACTAATATTTAATTGTACTTTTGTATATCACAAAACTACTCCTTTATTGGATTATTAAATGAAAAAAAATACAACTAAGGTTGCCGTTGTTACATTGCTCTCAATTATTATCATTGCATGTAACAGTGGCAATAAAGAGATGCTCTCACAAGATAATCAAGTGGAATTTGACACTTTGATAGTTCAGAGAAAACACTATTTGCGTAATGACACCTTAAAACCATTTTGCGACTTAAATGTGCATTTCGTATATCCCATCAAAAGCTCGATGGTTGACTTGAGAAAATTGCAACAGTTATTTATCCGCAATACGTTAGGACAAATATATGATGCTTTTACCCCAGAAGAGGCGATAGAGCTTTATTCAAACAACTTTGTGAAGAACTATGAGGCCGATGCACGCATTTTTAAAGATGAATTGGAAGAGTTAGAAAAACATCCCAACCTTACTCCTCAAAATCTTGACTTGGAGCATGAAGATAATCTGCATTCAAACGCATTTTATTCATACACTGAGGTTTTGTCTAATAAGGTTTTTTTTAATAAAAGCAATCTGTTGTCATTTCAAGTGAGTCGGTCAAACAACAAGGGAGGCACCGCCACATATAGCTCATACAATAATTATGTGATAAATCTTAAAACTACTACTCTTTTAACAGAAGGCGATATCTTTACTCCTGGATATGATTTAGCACTGCAACAATTGTTTGAGAAAAACTTGATGCTACAAAATGAAGTGAAAACAGTGTCAGACTTAGAAGACTTGGGTTACTTTGGAATAGAAGAGATAATGCCCAACAGAAATTTCCTTATCGATGATAATGGAATAACATATATTTTCAATAAAGGTGAATATTCTGCCTACTTACTGAATGCTCCCGAGATATTTATATCGTTTAATGAAGTGAGAATGTTGTTGAAAGAAAATACAGTGGTTTCAAAATTAGCTGAACAATAAAAACATAGTGAATACAATCCAAAATTATTTCCCATCGCTCTCTTCTCGTCAAATCGAACAATTTGAAGCTTTGCTCGATTTATACACAGAATGGAATTCTAAAATAAATGTGATATCTCGCAAGGATATTCAAAATCTTTATGTGCACCACGTGCTGCATTCATTGGCAATTGCGAAATTTATAGGTTTCACACCTGCAACTCGCATTTTGGATGTAGGCACTGGAGGAGGATTTCCGGGCATTCCATTGGCCATCTTTTTTCCGGAACTAGAGTTCGTGATGATAGACAGCATTGGCAAAAAAATAAAAGTAGTAAACGAAGTGTCACAAGCCATCTCTTTGACCAATGTAGAGGCCATTCATCGTAGAGTGCAAGACGAAAAAAGAAAGTTTGACTTTGTGGTTAGTCGCGCTGTTATGCCTATGTTAGAGTTTACGAAGTTAGTACGCAAAAACATATCACCAACTCACAAAAACGCATTAAACAATGGTTTAATTTGCCTGAAAGGTGGAGACTTGAGTGAAGAGTTGAAACCATTTAAAAACAAAGCAGAGGTTTTTACATTAACACAATACTTCTCCGAATCTTTTTTTGAAACTAAAAAGCTGGTCTATTTACCCATTGTTTAATAATATATAAAGGACAAAGTTTCTTTCATGAAGTGGAAAGAAAACCTTATTTTTGTTTTCACTATACAGTAATAATACAATACTTCCAAAAAGGTTCTGAATATAATGAAAGTAAAAGTTTTTGAGTTTAATCCCATTGCAGTAAACACATATGTTTTGTATGATAAAACTGGAGAGTGTGTTATTGTTGATGCGGCTTGTTTCTATCCTGACGAACAACGGACACTTTATAATTTTATCAACAATAATAATTTGGTTGTAAAACACGTGCTAAGTACTCACCTGCATTTTGATCATATTTTTGGAGTCAACTTTATAGAAAAGCAATTTGAAGTGAAAATGAAAGCTCACAAAGCTGATGAGTTTTTGTTAGAGACAATGAACGAACAGTTGGCTATGTTTGGGTTTACTCCAAATGCTAAGCATACACCAATCATTGGAAAATATATTGATGAAAACGATATAATTGAATTTGGCAATCAAAAGCTTTCAATTATACATATACCTGGACACTCTCCCGGTAGCATTGTTTTCTATAACAAAAAAGAAAATGTAATGGTTTCGGGCGATGTTCTATTCAATGGTAGTATTGGCCGTACGGATCTTCCTCAGGGAAGTTATAGTCAGCTGATAGATGAAATTAAAACGAAAATATTAAGTCTGCCAGTAGATACTCTTGTGTATCCGGGACATGGTCCTGCAACAACTATTAAAAAAGAAATGAGAATAAATCCTTTTTTGCAATAGATAACCTATATAAGATAACAGAAATAAATAACACACAATAAAAAAACATATTATGGAAATGGAACACTTTAAATCTCGTCATATTGGGATTAGTGCTGAAGAACAACAAATCATGTTGGATACTCTAGGAGTGTCTACTATAGATGAATTGATAGATCAGACTATTCCAAAAGATATTCGCCTACCTAGCCCTATGTCATTGCCAAAAGCTCTTACCGAGCAAGAATACGCCGAAGAAATTGCAGAAATAGCCGCGAAAAACAAAATCTTTGCTTCATACATTGGTATGGGATGGTATGATACCATTACTCCTGCTGCGATATACCGTAATGTTTTTGAAAGTCCAGGTTGGTACACATCATACACACCCTACCAAGCCGAAATATCGCAAGGGAGATTGGAGGCTTTGCTTAACTTTCAAACAGTTGTAAGCGAACTAACTGGATTGCCATTGGCAAACAGTTCTTTGCTAGATGAATCTACTGGTGGTGCAGAAGCTGCATCAATGATGTATGATTTGAGAAGCAGAGATCAAAAAAAGAACAAGGTTAATAAGCTGTTTGTTGATAAACATCTTTTCCCTCAAAATATAGCGGTTATCCGCACCCGTATGGAGCATTTTGGTATTGAAATGGAAATAGGCGATTATAAAACAGTTGCTCTTGATAATTCCTACTTTGGTGCTATTGTTCAATATCCAAACAGCAACGGTAATGTAAATGACTATAAGAGCTTTGTTGAGAAAGCACACGCTGCGGATTGTAAAGTTGCAGTAGCAACAGACTTGATGGCATTAATTATGCTTACCCCTCCAGGAGAGTGGGGTGCAGACATCGCTTTTGGAAGTAGCCAAAGATTTGGAATACCCATGTATTTTGGTGGTCCATCGGCTGGCTTTTTTGCTACAAGAGACGAATATAAACGCCAAGTGCCAGGGCGTATAATAGGTATTTCAAAAGATGCTTATGGCAAAGAGGGTTATAGAATGGCATTGCAAACACGCGAACAACATATAAAGCGCGATAAAGCTACATCTAATATTTGTACAGCACAGGCTCTATTGGCAACTATGTCATCTTTTTATGCAGTATATCACGGGCCAGAAGGGCTCAAAAACATTTCCAGGCGCATTCATTCAATTGCGTCAATAGTTGCAGGTGAGTTGAAAGCTTTAGGTTTTAAGCAAACTAACGAGGTGTTTTATGATACTTTGAAAATAGAACTTCCTGCAGATATAACGCAAGAAAGGTTGCGCGAAAATGCTGAAATTAGAAGCATAAACCTTCGTTATTTTGATTCTGGTGAAATAGGTATTAGTTTAGACGAAACCACCAACGACTATCGCTTACAAGAACTATTGGGAGTATTTGCCATGACTGTGGGTAGCTCAAAAGTGTTTAAGCTTGAGGAGCTCAAAGATAGGGTGACTATTCCAAAAGAGTTTTTGCGAACTTCTGATTTTTTGACGCATCCTAACTTTAATAGCTATCACACCGAAACTGAATTGATGCGTTATATCAAACGCTTGGAGAAGAAAGATATTTCATTGGCACACTCCATGATCTCTTTAGGTTCGTGCACAATGAAACTTAACTCAGCTTCTTCTTTATTGCCTTTAGGGCATGCAGGCTTGCAACGTATTCATCCATATGCTCCGCACGATCAAACGCAAGGATATCATGAGATGATTGACGAGCTTTCGGCAATGCTTGCAGAAATTACAGGATTTACCGCCACTAGCTTGCAACCCAACTCGGGGGCAGCCGGAGAGTTTACTGGTCTTATCACCATTGCATCTTATTTAGAAAGTATTGGCGAAGGACATCGTAAAATTGTTCTTATTCCTACATCAGCTCATGGTACAAATCCTGCAAGTGCTGTTCAGGCTGGCTTTATCCCTAAAAATGTGAAGTGTGACGAAAATGGAAATGTGGATATGGACGACTTGCGTGCACAGACAGAGAAATATCAGTCTGACTTAGCAGCTTTCATGGTGACTTATCCATCTACACACGGGATCTTTGAAGTTGAAATCCGCGAAATGTGTAAAATAATTCATCAAGCAGGTGGTCAAGTTTACATGGACGGTGCCAATATGAACGGGCAAGTGGGAGTTACCAGTCCTGGGTTTATTGGAGCTGATGTGTGTCATCTCAATCTTCACAAAACATTTGCTATTCCTCACGGAGGAGGTGGTCCTGGTGTGGGACCTATATCTGTGGCTGAGCACTTGGTGCCATTTTTACCAGGTCATCCAGTAACATGCGATACTGATAAAAACACAGTTTCTTCTGCTCCTTATGGTAGTGCAGGTGTAGCAACCATTACTTACGGATATATCAAAATGATGGGTGAGGGTGGATTAACCCAAGCAACTAAAGTGGCCAT
>CAYTJC010000014.1:0-4683 GCA_964437875.1 uncultured Dysgonomonadaceae bacterium | reverse complement strand
CTCATAAACTGCAAGATACTTATGGCATTGTATATAGAGGTCATGAGGGCAGAGTGGGGCATGAGTTAATTTTGGAATGCCGCAAGATTAAAGAGAGATCGGGAATTACCGAAAGTGATATAGCTAAACGATTGATGGATTATGGTTTCCATGCTCCAACTTTATCATTTCCTGTAGCAGGTACACTTATGGTTGAGCCAACAGAAAGCGAAAGCTTAGCTGAATTGGATAGATTTGTGGAAACAATGAACCAAATACGTCAAGAAATACGTGAAGTTGAAAATGGAGAATATACGCTTGAAGACAATGTGTTGGTGAATTCTCCACATCCTGAATATGAAGCTGTGGCCGACGAATGGGATCATGCTTATCCTCGCTCAAAAGCAATATATCCACTACAACATGTGGCCGACAATAAGTTTTGGATCAATGTAGCCCGTGTTGACGATGCTTATGGAGATCGTAACTTGGTAGCATCTTTAGAAGAGCTGAATACTGAGTTTGTAGAGGAAGAATAGTTTATGATTTTCTTTCTTGTTTTAGAAGAGAGATAATAGATTTTTTCAAAAGACGTTACTTTAAGGAGTAGCGTCTTTTTTTATTGTAAAATATTTTAAAATGAAATGGGTAGTCTTACAAAAGAGTTCACTCATTGGCCACAACCTAGGACTGAATTAACTGTTGATTTAGAAGCAACCACCACCAGTATCCCTTTTGTTGGAAGTAAAGATGCTTTTGACTATTGTAAATTAGGGTTTGAGATATTAATCGTTACTTATGTAAATAAACCAAGGGCTTTCTTGCACGATGTATAGGTTTGGTGAAAAAAGCCCTTGGTTTTTCTGTTAGCAATTAAACTAGACAACGGTCATTAAAATATTTTTGTATAAGCATGACAGTAAGGAGTTGAGCCTTTATGCTTATAGTATTGTTGGTGATAGTCTTCAGCTTTCCAATATTGAACAGCTGGTCTTAACGTGGTTGCAACACGATATCCTTTTTTGACCAATAGATTGGAGTATTTTTCAGCAATAGCTTTTTCTTCTTGATCTTTA
Source organism: uncultured Dysgonomonadaceae bacterium (assembly GCA_964437875.1). Taxonomy (GTDB): domain Bacteria; phylum Bacteroidota; class Bacteroidia; order Bacteroidales; family Dysgonomonadaceae; genus UBA2632. The sequence continues at coordinate 3,628 of CAYTJC010000014.1, read as the reverse complement.
TAGAAAATGGCCGATAAATATTGCGATCCTATGTCTGGACCCTGCCCATCCATTTGTGTAAAATCGTGTGTTTCAAAAAACAGGCGAACCAAATCACCGTAAGTTATTTTAGAAGAATCATAAACTATTTCAGTAGTTTCTAAATGACCAGTGTTGCCTGTTGAAACTTCTTTATATGTTGGGTCTTTCTTGTCACCTCCCATATAACCAACTGATGTTGCTACAACTCCTGGAGCTTGCATGAAAAAATACTCAGTACCCCAGAAACAACCCGATGCAAAATAGACTTTTTCCAGATTTTCGTCTTTCTTCGGAACAAATTTAAGAGAAATAGAGTTGACGCAATGGCGTGTGTTTTTGTCAGTCATTTGTTCACCTAAAAACACATGACCTAAATGTGCGTCACAATTATTGCAAAGAATCTCAGTTCGTCTGCCATCTGCATCTAATACACGCTTAACGCTTCCTTCAATTTCATCATCAAACGACGGCCAACCACAGTTTGCATCAAACTTATCATTTGAATAATATAAAGGAGCATCACATCTTTTGCAAACATATGTACCTTCTTTTTCGTTATCAAGTAATTTGCCTGAATATGGGCGCTCTGTACCTTTACGCTCAATCACATCTTCTTCAGCTTGTGTCAACTTATTAAACTTCATCATTGTATTATCTTTTTTGTTATTGTTGTTATCTTGAGCACATGCTCCCATTATAGTGGTGAGCAAAATGACATATAAAAATATTTTTCTCATAATTGTTTGTTGTTATAACGTATAAACTCAGAGATTGATTAAAAACTGATATACTATTTTAGATAATATATAAAAGCAAACTGCTTTCGACATTTTAAATAGTTGCTGTTTGCATCATTTTCAAATGCTTCTCTCTCGAAACTAATTGCTTTGTATGCTTTCTTAGAATTTCTGTAACATAATAATCTAATAATCCACTCAAACACATACCATATATAAAATCCAACAAATAACAACTCTTTTATCTGCTGAGTGTGTATGGCTTCGTGATGTAGAATTCTCCTCGACAATGGCAAGCATTCTACTCGCGCAAATATAAAGCCACAGAGATTAATTGCAGAGAAGCCTTTTAGGGGTAAAATTGAAGAACCTATTACTTTCATTCACAAACTTTTGAGCACTTAATGCTAATTATCAATTCCAAAGATACATACATTCCCTAAATTTATTATCTTTGTGTACTTATACTATTCTAAAAAATGGAGAAAATAAATAAAATGGGAACAGAATTATCGTTAGACTTGAAATATAAAGTGGCAGATATCTCTCTTGCCGATTTTGGCAGAAAAGAAATTGACATTGCCGAACATGAAATGCCAGGACTTATGTCCTTAAGGAAAAAACACAAAGGAAAGTTTCCATTGAAAGGTGCACGAATAATGGGTTCATTGCACATGACCATTCAAACAGCTGTGTTGATAGAAACATTGGTAGAATTAGGTGCTGATGTGAGATGGGCCAGTTGCAATATATTTTCTACGCAAGACCATGCAGCAGCAGCTATTGCAGCAACTGGGGTGCCTGTTTTTGCTTGGAAAGGTGAAACGTTAGAAGAATATTGGTGGTGTACAGATATGGCTCTCCGTTTCCCCGAAGGAAAAGGACCTCACATGATTGTGGATGACGGCGGAGATGCTTCATTGTTGGTGCATTTGGGATATAAAGCTGAAAACGATGCAGAGTCGATAGATCGAAGAGGATCAAATAAAGAAGAGCAAACTATATTGGATACGCTGGCTCGTATCTTAAAAGAAGATAATCAACGCTGGCATAGAGCAGTGGAAGATTTGAAAGGTATTTCGGAAGAGACTACTACTGGAGTTCACAGGTTATATCAAATGATGGATAGAGGTGAACTGTTAGTTCCTGCAATCAATGTAAATGACTCTGTCACAAAGTCTAAGTTCGATAATTTGTATGGCTGTCGAGAGTCATTGGCAGACGGGATAAAACGTGCTACCGATGTAATGATTGCTGGTAAGGTTGTGGTAGTACTTGGCTATGGCGATGTGGGTAAAGGATGTGCTCACTCCATGCGTAGCTATGGTGCCCGTGTTATTGTAACTGAAATTGATCCCATCTGTGCTTTGCAAGCAGCAATGGAGGGATTTGAGGTGAAACCCATTGAAGATGCTTTGTCAGAAGGTAATATATATGTTACTACTACTGGCAGTTGCGATGTGATTACCATAGATCACATAAAACATATGAAGGATCAAGCTATTGTGTGCAACATTGGTCATTTCGATAATGAAATACAAGTAGATAAGCTGGTAACTTTTCCAGGAATCGAACATACAAATATCAAACCACAAGTAGATAAATATACTTTTCCTACAGGCAATTCAATTTTCTTATTGGCCGAGGGGCGCTTAGTAAACTTAGGTTGTGCAACTGGTCATCCATCGTTTGTTATGAGCAATTCTTTTACTAATCAAACTTTGGCACAAATTGATTTGTGGGAAAATAATTATGAAATAGGTGTGTATCGCTTACCTAAAAAACTAGACGAAGAAGTTGCTCGTTTGCATTTAGAACAAATAGGAGTGAAGCTAACCAAGCTAACGCAAGAGCAATCTGATTATATTGGAGTGCCAGTAGAAGGTCCTTTCAAGGCAGATCACTACAGGTATTAGAGAAATCCAGTTGTTTTACTTATATTATACTATATATGTCAATAATCAAAAGTATTTTAGATACCGATTTATACAAATTTACAACAGGCTATGCATACTCCAAGTTGTTTCCCCGTGCTTACGGGGAGTTTGAGTTTGTAGATAGAAGTAATGATAATTATCCCGACGGAATTGATGAGTTACTTAGAACAGAGCTTAAAAATATGGAATCTCTTTATCTTACAGATGATGAAAAGGAATTTTTAGGAAAAAAACTTCCTTATCTCCCACCTATTTATATTGATTTTCTGAAAGGTTTTCGTTACGATTCTTCCGAAGTGAAAGTTTGGATGGAAGGCAAGAAACTGAAAGTAAAAGCAACAGGATTACTTTACAGAGTAACCATGTGGGAAACTCCTATATTGGCTATAGTTTCAGAGTTGTACTTCAAGTTAACTGGGCAGACTCCCGATATAGATTATATGGAGAAAGCTGCCATAGAAAAAGCGAAGTTGCTTACAGACAACAATATAATATACTCGCTTTTTGGTATGCGCCGTCGTTTTAGCTATGCTGTAGAAGACAAAGTGACTCAAATATTAAAAAAACACTCGGGGAACAACTTCTTTGGAACAAGCAATGTATATATGGCTTTTAAACACAACTTAAATGTGTCGGGTACACATCCACACGAATGGATTCAGTTTCATGGCTCAATATATGGTTACAAAATGGCCAACTATATGTCTATGGAAAACTGGATTAATGCCTACGATGGCGACTTGGGAACAGTATTGACCGATACTTACACTACTGATGTGTTCCTGAGCAACTTTAGCAAAAAACATGCAGCACTTTTCACTAGTTTGCGTCAAGATAGTGGTGATCCATTAGTATTGGTTGATAAAGCTATCAAACGCTACAAAGAGTTACGAATAGATCCTACACTTAAGTATATTGTATTTTCAGATAGTC
>CAYTJC010000013.1:6570-14882 GCA_964437875.1 uncultured Dysgonomonadaceae bacterium | reverse complement strand
ACTGTATAAGTTTCCTGGCATCTACATGCAAAACCGTACGGAACGACAATACAAATATCCCAACATGGGGTTGATACTTGGATACATTGCCGAGGTGGACAAAAACACCATGGCGGCCGATAAATACTATGCACGGGGTGATTTTGCAGGAAAATCGGGTATCGAACTGTCGCACGAAAAGGATCTGAGAGGCGAGAAAGGTGTGGAAATACTGTTGCGCGATGCACACGGAAGAATTCAAGGCAAATATGAGAATGGAGAGCATGACAAAATGCCAGTGTCGGGGCAAGATCTCACCCTATCCATCGATATTGAATTGCAAGCCTATGGCGAATACTTGATGCAGAACAAAATTGGCAGCATTATCATGATTGAACCTAAAACAGGAGAAATACTGGCCATGATTGCAGCCCCAACCTACGACCCCTCCCTACTGACAGGGCGCGATTTTGGCGAAAACTTCATGAAATTGGCGCGCGACCCCTACAAACCACTCATCAACAGAGCCGTTTCGGGGGTATATCCTCCCGGATCTACCTTCAAAGCAGCACAAGGCCTTGCTTTTTTGGCCGAAGGTGCCATCACGCCAGACACCCGATATGGATGTGCCGGCGGATATCCACCCTTGGGCGGAAGACCCCGCTGCCATGGACACCCATCGCCCTTATCGCTAGACCCAGCATTAGCCACATCGTGCAACTCTTTCTTCTGCTACGGACTCACAGCCATGCTCACCAACAGAACCAAGTACACAGACATCAACGATGCCTTCGATAAATGGAAAGACCGCATGGTTTCGTTTGGTTTCGGTCATAAGTTGGAGGTCGATTTACCTTCGGAGAAGCGAGGATTTATCCCCAACAGCAAATTTTATAGCAAGGTGATGAATACAGAAAACTGGAAAGCATCTAACGTAATATCCATTGCCATTGGCCAGGGCGAAATTTTGACAACCCCCTTGCAATTGGCCAATTTTTCAGCACTATTGGCCAACCGCGGACACTTTTATGTGCCCCATGTGGTGAAAGGATTGAAAGATAAACCCTTGGCCGACACCTACACCACCAAACATGAAACGGGTATTCAGCGCGACTTCTTAGAGGTGGTGGTGAGTGGCATGGCACACGCTGTGACGGGTGGAACATGCCGTGGCATCAACCTCGAACCAGAGATTGAAGTGTGTGGAAAGACTGGTACGTCTGAAAACCCTCATGGCGACGACCACTCTTTGTTTATGGGCTTTGCCCCAAAAGACAATCCGCAGGTGGCCATTGCAGTAATTGTAGAGAATGGACGCTTTGGCGCAACCCATGCGGTGCCCATTGGAAGACTGATGATGCAGAAATTCTTTAAAGATTCCATTCCTCCGTCTGACAAATGGATTGAAGATAGGATTGTGAATACTACAATCCTCCCCAATATGTATTTGAGAAACAGATAGACGATAAATGAACGCTGATATAACCAAAGAAAAAGGACGGATTGATTGGTGGACGGTGCTCATGTACCTCCTTTTTGTTGTGGCCGGATGGCTCAACATCTATGCCGCTAGTTTCGATTTGGAAAATGCAGTGAGCCTATTCGACCTATCGGGCCGAGCGGGCATGCAGCTCATTTGGATGGGCACATCTCTCCTGCTGGCCTTCTCCATTATGAAGATTGAGCCCGGATTCTTCGATACTTTTGCACTTCTCTTCTATGGTATTGGCATTACACTGTTGCTTGTTACCCTTGTGGTGGCGCCCGATATAAAGGGATCGCGCTCTTGGCTAGTGATGGGCCCCGTGAGAGTGCAGCCCGCAGAGTTTATGAAGTTTATCCTTGCACTGGCACTTGCAAAGGTGTTTAGCACCCACGGTTTTAAGTTGATGGAGAAACGCAACCTACTTATTGTTGCATCCATGATTTTAGTGCCCACACTTATTGTTATTTTTCAGAGCGAAACCGGCACAGCACTGGTATATTTGGCCTTCATCATTATGCTTTATCGCGAAGGATTGCCGGGTGGATTCATCTTCACGGGGCTGGCCATGATTGTCTATTTTGTGGTGGGTCTCAAGTTTTCGGAAGAAGAGATTGGCATTTTCTCGCGGGGCGAAGTTTATACGCTGGGCATCATACTTGTGTTCACCGCCGGCATGGTGTGGAGCTACGTGAAGCGTAAGCAAGTAATTCGCATCATTTTGGGCATTATCGGCAGCATTTATTTAGTGAGTTACCTCATTTCGCTCACGCAATGGGTGCAGGTAGATTATGGTATAAGCGGAATTTTAGCGCTGGGGCTAGTGAGTCTCTATTTGTTATTCCTTTCGCTCCGCTATTGGAAACGCATCTATGTAATGATGGCCATTTTTGCTATCGGATCGTTTGTGTTTCTCGAATCGGTGGAATATGTTTTCAACGAAGTGCTGCAACCTCACCAACAAATGCGCATAAAAGTGACGTTGGGAATGGAGGAAGACCTCTTGGGATCGGGCTATCACATTGGCCAATCTAAGATTGCCATTGGGTCGGGGGCATTTCTGGGAAAAGGTTACCTAAATGGAACACAAACCAAACTCAAATATGTGCCCGAACAAGACACCGACTTCATTTTCTGCACCATCGGCGAGGAGCAGGGCTTTGTTGGGGCCAGTGCTGTACTCATTTTGTTTCTCATTTTCATACTCCGCTTGCTCTTTCTTGCCGAACGGCAAAAGACAACCTTTGGGCGCGTGTATGGCTATGGAGTAGCCAGTATATTTATCTTCCACCTTATCGTAAATATTGGCATGGTGCTGGGCTTGACACCCGTTATTGGCATCCCCCTACCCTTTTTCAGCTACGGCGGATCGTCGTTGTGGGGATTTACGATACTCCTCTTTGTGTTTTTGAGGATTGATAAATCGAGGAAACCCTTCTAGTTGAAATTTAACTGGTAAATATAAGAAGTTTGGGCTCACTCCCGCACATTTATAGTACCTGTGTTGCACAAACGAACTCATTTCCCTTCCTATTTCATTAGTTTTCCAATAAATCCTTTGCAAATATGCACGAACAAGGCATCTTGTTTTATCATTTTGATACGTTTCTGCCTAGAAATGCTTACAAAATGTTTTGGAAATATGCTCTGCAACGTTGTATTGCACTATTCCGAAATTGGAACAGTGCATAGCAATACTACAAAGCATCTATCCAAAATCAAAACAGTACATTGTAGCGCTGTATAGTATTTATCCAAAATAGGAACACTGCTTTTCAACATTACAGAGTATCTATTCAATATCAGAATAGAGCTTTGTAACGATACTGAGCACTAAAATGATTTGACTTCCCCCTATTTTCTTACAATTATTGTATATATTTGTTGTCAGAGTGTGCTTTATCTTACATAAATGACTATGAATATTAAATCTTACACCCTAAAAATGATGACGCGCTGGGAACTTTTCCAATTTATAGACAATACCTTGGTATTTGCCTCTGAAGATTTGGGAAATATGCCCCCACCTACATCCAAAAGCTAGCAGAATTGCGCACAGTGTTTGATATCTACGACGAAGAACTGGTGAAAGAGCGCATGCCCACACCACATCAGCTATTGAAGACCGACGATGATCGCGATTATGCACTGCGCAAAATGTATGACCTCATTCGCTATTATTCCGACTACAGATATGACACCGCCAAGGAGAAGGCAGCAAAGCATTTGAAAGCAGTTTTCAAACAATATGGCACAGGTAGCGCTATTGCACGCCGTCCGCAAGACACACAAACGGCAATTATCAACTTTTTGCTTCAAAAATTGGGCAGAGATACCGAGCAACAACACATTGCCACCATCGGTTTGACCGAAGTAATGACGGCACTCGCAACAAGCAACAAAATTTTCGACAGGGAGCAACTCCTCAGGCGCAATCTGCAATCGGAATATGTGACCGAAGTGGTGCAAAATGCACGGCGGGAGCTTCAAGGCAAGTTGATGGAGTTTGTGGACCTCGTGAATGCCCTCTCTCTGGTGGAAGGCCAAGAGAAATATGTGAAACTAAAACAATCTATGAACACCATGGTGCAAGAATATGTGGCAGCTATGCGACAACGAGCTAAAAAGAAAGAGGTGGAGCTGAAATGACAGAGCATAGCGCGTGAGAGAATTATATAAATAGTAAGAGACGCCATAAATGGACGTCTCTACATTTCAGCCTGAAAATATCGCATACCTCACACCCAATATCCCCCACCACATTTCACACACCTCATCCTCTCAATATCTCATTCATCACCCAATTTGTGCGCGCAGCGGTTTGGGCGGTGCTCACCACTTCTTGGCCCTTTCCTTGCAAGTATTCTACGATGCTTTTGATGAGGTAGAATTGAATATTATCGGGATTTTCCTCTTGATAACCAACTTGATAATCGGATGTTTGCTTCAATATCTCGGTAAACATAAAAGTGGAGAAAGACAACTTGCCCAACGTGCCAACAATCTCAATGGTATCGGTGCGGGTGTCGAGTGGAGCCACAAAACTCCAGCTCCCACTTCCCACAACACCCGATTGGAACTGATAGGAGGCCGAAACGGTATCTTCCACATCATACAACCCCGCAATATTGGCGTTGTATCCTTGCGCATTGGCAATGGGACCTAGCAAGAAGTCGAGCAAATCAAATTGATGCGAAGCCAAATCGTAAAAATATCCTGCACCTGCCACCTCTTTCTTCACCCGCCAAGGCAATGTATCTCTGCTTAAATCAGTAGCGTAGGGCGGAATGGAGAATTGGATATGAACCGTAGAGATACTGCCCAATTTTCCATCGTCTATCAACTGTTTTATCCTGCGAAAATAGGGCAACGTGCGCCTATAGTAGGCCACAAAGCAGGGCACACCCGTTTCTTCGCTCACACGCATCATCTCTTGACACTCAGCATGGCTTGTTGCCATAGGTTTCTCTACATACACCGGCTTACCGGCCCTCATTGCCGCAATGGCATACTGGGCATGGGTTGAAGGAGGGGTTGCCACATAAATGGCAGTCACATTGGGGTCGTCTATGAGCTGTTGAGCATCCGTGTACCACGTTTTGATGCCATGACGTTTGGCATAATCCTCCGCTTTGTCAGCATCTCGCCTCATCACAGCCACTACTTCCGATCCCTCCACTTTACTGAAGGCTGGGCCGCTCTTTTTTTCAGTTACACTACCGCAACCTATGAATCCCCACTGTATTGTTTTCATGTTTCTATTGTTTTATTGTACAAAGACGCCATAAATGAACGTCTCTACTGCAAATGATGTTTGCTTGCGCGTATTTGCAATGCGTGTGTCGCGTAAGCGAAAGGTTTCTTGTTATTTTTTTGCTACGCAACACACCGATTATATCAGCGCGAGCAAAACCCGAAAACTCACACCTCATACCTCAGAATTATTTACCAGTTCCTGGCACAGGAGTCACAAATTTACTCATATCCATTGCCCCCATATTCAGATCGGAAGGTGTAAGATCCAAACTCGATGAAGTCATGGCATCCCACGTAGTTTCCAATCCGGTATAGGCCGATTCGCGACCCATCAAAGCTGCCATATTAGACACAGCTGCCTCCGATGCTTGCTCAATAGGGGTGTTCTTGCGAATGCAATTCACCAAATTTACGTGTTCCAGCACAAAAGGATTGGTTTGTTTATACTCCTCTCTCTCTTTTGCCTCATCAAATTGCCACACCACATTGCCCGCCAAGTCTTTTATCATCACCTCGCCACCCACTGCACCTTTTCCAATCCACGAACCCTTGGTACCTTGAATATAATTGCTCACATCGTTGGTGCAACCATCTATTTGCCGACACATACTGTGCATATGTGCACCGTTTTCCATCGTAAAGTCGGTACTGAAGTTATCAAATTCATCACCCACTTTGCGCCTCTGACTAGAACCAAAAGACAATGCGCTCACAGGCTTCAATCCACTGAGCCACGTGAATGCATCTATGCTGTGAATGTGTTGCTCAATAATCATATCGCCCGACAACCAGCACCAGTTGAACCAATCTTTCACCATGTATTCAAAATCTGTCCATCCAGGTTGACGCTCACGGCTCCACTGTGCACCTCCGTTGTAGTAAACAGCACCACCGGTAATTTCGCCAATGGCTCCTTCCGAAATTTTCTTATACGACTCCACATAACTGCGCTGATGATGACGAATGGTGCCCGTAATCACGGTCAGTTTCTTGGCTTCGGCCTGCTTGGCAGTAGCCATTACTTTGCGGTAGCCTACTGAATCTACAAACAAGGGTTTCTCTATGAAACAATGTTTGTTTTTTTTCACAATATACTCAAAATGTGAGGGACGGAAGAAGGTGGGCGTGCATTCGAGCACCACATCCACATCGCTATCGATTACTTTCTTGTAAGCATCCAAGCCCACAAAGCGCATGTCGGCAGCAATCTCTATGTTTTTCTCTTTCTTTAGTCTATCGGCAAGCGCATTCACTTTGTCTTCAAACACATCGCCCAGTGCCACAATGGTAACTCCTTTGGCCGAGCTCAAAAAATCGAATGCAGCACCCGATCCTCGTCCGCCACACCCAATGAGTCCGGCGCGCAACGGCTTACCATCGGCAGCCATATCGGGTAGTTCAGGAATATAGTAACTTCCTGGTTCGCGCAAGGCACTATTGCCCAATTTGCTATTATCACTACTACATGAGGTGAGCAACCCAGAGGATGCTCCACCACCTATCACGCCAATTGTACCGGCAAGTGCAGAAGTTTTTAAAAATGTTCTTCTGCTTAGTCTGTTCTCTTTCTTCATTTCTATCTAATTATTGTTCTATTTTGTCCAACCTCTCCCTATTTCCCAGTTCCAGGCACAGGAGTTACGTACGAACTCATATCCATCTTGCCGATATTCAAATCGGATGGAGTATAATCCAATGACGATGCCGTCATTCCTTCCCACGTAGTTTCCAATCCGGTGTAAGCCGATTCTCGGCCCATCAAAGCAGCCATGTTTGATATAGCTGTTTCAGAGGCCTCCTCAATGGGAGTATTCTTGCGGATACTATTTACCAAATCTACGTGCTCCAAGGTGTAGGGATCTCTTTGTTTGAAGTTGGCTTTCTCATCTTCCTTATCAAACTGCCATACAACATTGCCAGCCAAGTCTTTTATTACTGTCTCGCTATTGGCAGTGGACCAAGATCCTTTGGTGCCTTGTATAAATTCACTCACATTGTTGGTGCAACCATCTATTTGGCGACACATACTGTGCAAGTGCACACCGTTTTCCATTGTGAAATCGATGCTAAAGTTGTCATACTGATCGCCCGTTATTCGTCTGTGGCGCGAACCAAATACGAGAACACTCACGGGTTTCAATCCGCTAAACCATGTGAATACATCTATGTTGTGCACGTGCTGTTCGATGATGTGATCGCCCGATAACCATCGCCAGTTTACCCAATCTTTCACCATATATTCAAAATCGCTCCATGCGGGTTGGCGATCGCGATACCACAACATGTTTTGATTCCAATAAACCGTTCCACCAGTAATCTCACCAATTGCACCCTCCATTATTTGTTGGTAAGATGCCACATAGTTGCGCTGATGGTGACGCTGTGTTCCGGTAAAAACACACAGTTTCTTTGCTTGTGCTTGCTTTGATGTAGCCACTACTTTGCGATACCCCACAGCATCTACAAACATTGGTTTCTCTAAGAAACAATGCTTGTTTTGTTTCACTGCATATTCGAAATGTATAGGGCGAAAGTAAGGCGGAGTGCACTCTATGATGAGATCCACATCGCTATCTATTACATGTTTGTAGGCATCCAAGCCCACAAAGCGTTTATCGGTGGGAATATCTATGTTTTTTTCGTTCTTCAACTTATTGGCTAGACTGGTTACACGTTCTTCAAACACATCACCTAGAGCAACAATGGTAACATCGTTGGCAGAATTCAAGAAATTAATTGCAGCACCCGATCCACGACCACCACAACCAATAACTCCTGCCCGCAATTTTTTGCCATCGGCAGCCATGTCGGGCAATTCAGGTATGTAGTAACTTCCGGGCTCTCTTAGCTGCGTCTTTCCGCCCTTGTCATTGCCACTACTACACGATGAGAAGAGGCCAGCGCCACCACTTACACCAATAACACCTGCTGTTCCGGCCAATGCAGAACTCTTAAGAAATGATCTTCTGCTTAGTTTATTCTCTTTCTTCATGTTGCTGTGTATTTTAATATACGAGCCCATAGCTCAATGGTTAATTTGTCACTATAGATGAGTCTGGTTCACACACTACTCTAAAGCCAATTCCTTTGTAAT
>CAYTJC010000013.1:2688-6560 GCA_964437875.1 uncultured Dysgonomonadaceae bacterium | reverse complement strand
TAATCGCTATACCACCAGATACTCTTAGGTTGTTGCGGATCTGTACGCATCCACTCATCGTGCTGGGTGCTACTGCGTGCTGCAGAGCGAACTTCCGATGCATCCGATGCATAATTTCCTCCACGAATAACCCACTCTTCGCCCTCGGTTACAATAGGATCTACTGCACCATCGGGTCGCTTTTGGTAAGCATTAGGGTCGTATCGGTCGGCCGTATATTCCATCACATTGCCAAGCATATTTTTCAAACCAAAGGGGTTTGCCTCCACCACCTTGGGTTCTTGTGTGCGATTATAGCTGTTCTTTTCGTAAATAACATACGAGGTTATATTATCTGTCTTAGCTGGAAAGAATTTTCTCCAGAAGCCATGGTCGGAGTAGTCCTTTGGATTGCCTTCAAAGAAGTACGGCGTTTCTGTATTGCCTCTTGCTGCATATTCCCACTCAGCCTCCGTGGGAAGGCGGTATTTCTTGCCTGTCTTTTCCGACAACCATTGGCAGAATGTCTCTGCTGCGTAATGCGTCATGGTGATAGCAGGTCTGTCATTGCCTCCCCATCCTTGATCGGGGAACCCGAAGGGAGGAGTTGGGCCAGAAATACCATCCACATCCATTGCTTGCAGGTTTTGCGCATACGTTGTTTCGGGTGGTGTACGTCCCTCGCTCATAGTATTGGCATAGAATGCCCAAAATTGGTTCCATGTAGTTTCTACCTCCGCCATAAAGAAGGGACTCACTGTCACATTGTGCACAGGAGCCTCATCGGGTTGGTGAAAAGGTTCTTTCTTCGGACTACCCATTTTGAAGGTGCCACCAGGGATGGCCATCATATTAAATGATATGGGTGTTTTGGGAATCTGTTCGGTAAAGTTTTCAAAATTTTCAATGTGTGTTGGCTCTTTGAAGAAAGATGCTGTATCCATCACATTGTTTGTTCCCTCGCCATAGCCTGGAATGTCTTCCATTTGAGAGTGCGAATAGTTAGGATCGTAATGTCCCACATCCAAATGGCAACTAATGCACTGCAAGTTGAGCTTGGTTTCGTTTTCGTCGTAATGCAAATGTGCTGTGATACCATCATCAGAAATTCCTTCGGGGAAAATATTTTGATGACATGCCTTACACGATTCATTGGGGATGTATTTTACGGCGTTTTCTAATTCAGACTTAGCCTCCCAATCTATTTCAGAGACATCTTTTGTAAAGTGCCCCCACACATCGCGCATACCTAACTTGAGTTTTGCTGTATAATGACTCCATGTATCGCTCTGCGGTGGCAGATGACAATCAACACAGTTGGTCATTACTCCACTTTTGTTATTTACATGCGATGACAATTGCCAACTTTCATGAGCGTGAGGATGGGCATGGCACATGGCGCATGAGTCGTTGGTTGAGAAATAAACCGAGGTTTGGTAGAGAGCCATCACTACACCTGCGCCAAATAGGAAGCCTATTATCAAAAAGAAAGTGCGGGTTTTCCTGTTCCTTTTTTTGCGCGGTTTGTCTGTTTTCGAGCTTTTTGAAGTCATACTATATTAGAGAAGTAAGATAATGTTATTGAAAAACGCGTAAATATACAGTTTTCATTTTGAAAAGTAATGGCACACAATCAAATTAACATTTTGAATTCATTCCTCCCTCTACACCATCATCAAAATTAAGACAAACAGCACAAGTTTCTTAAAAGTTATTGCTATTTTGCAGATTAATTGGCAACATTAATAATACAATAATATGAAACAAGTTTACAAAATAGCTCTATTGAGTCTATTTATCTGTTTTAGCAGTCATGCAGTTTTTTCGCAATACACACGAAACACTTACAAAGACAATCTAAAAGTATATAATCTGCCAAAAAGCAGCATATACAAAAAGGGATGGATAGATTTTAATAAGAACGGGAAGAAAGACATCTACGAAGACCCGTCAGCTAACATTGATGACCGTATAGAAGACCTCTTAAGTCAAATGAACGTAGAGGAGAAGTCTAACCAAATGGTAACATTGTATGGTTACGGCCGAGTATTGAAAGATGACTTGCCCAATGAAAGTTGGAAAGAACAATTATGGAAAGATGGCATTGGAGCCATCGATGAACACCTGAATGGGTTTCAACAATGGGGCCTGCCTCCATCTGATAATGAATGGGTGTGGCCTGCTTCAAAACATGCATGGGCTATCAACGAAGTGCAACGCTTCTTTGTGGAAGACACTCGTTTGGGAATCCCCACTGATTTTACAAATGAAGGTATTCGTGGAGTTGAAAGCTTTAAGGCAACTAATTTCCCTACTCAATTGGGTATTGGCACAACATGGAATAGAGATTTGGTTCGCAAAATTGGAGAGATTACTGGTCGCGAAGGCCGACTATTGGGCTATACCAATGTATATGCACCCATTCTTGATGTTGGTCGCGATCAACGTTGGGGCCGCTACGAAGAGATATATAGTGAAAGTCCTTACTTAGTGGCAGAATTGGGTGTGGAAATGACAAAAGGATTACAAAAAGACTTTCAAGTAGCATCTACTGCCAAGCACTATGCTGCTTACAGCAACAATAAAGGCGCGAGGGAAGGAATGTCGCGAGTTGATCCGCAAATGTCCTGGCGCGAAGTCCAAAACATTCATATGTATCCCTGGATGAGAACTATTCGCGACGGAGGCTTATTAGGTGTGATGAGCTCCTATAATGATTACGACGGAATACCCATACAAGGCTCTGATTATTGGCTAACAGAAATTCTTCGAAATCAGTTAGGTTTCAAAGGGTATGTAGTTTCAGATAGCGATGCGGTTGAATATTTATTCATGAAGCACGGTACAGCCGCGAACATGAAAGAATCTGTTTATCAATCCGTAATGGCAGGTCTTAATGTGAGATGTACTTTTCGTTCACCCGACTCCTTCGTGCTTCCTTTGCGCGAATTAATTGAAGAGGGTCGCATCCCCATGAAAGTAATTGATGAACGTGTAAGAGATATACTACGTGTAAAATTCATAGTAGGCATGTTCGATCAACCTTACCAAATGGATTTGCAACAAGCCGATATTGAAGTGAACAGCAAAGTTAATCAGCAAGTAGCTCTTCAAGCCTCACGCGAAGGCATTGTTCTGTTGAAAAACGAAGACAATACTCTTCCATTAGATAAAAGCAAAATAAAGAGAATATCAATTACCGGGCCCAATGCTAATGATGCATCTTATGCGTTAACGCATTATGGACCTTTGGCAGTAGAGGTTACTACTGTGTATGAAGGATTAATTGACAAACTGGGTGATGATGTGGAAATTCTCCTTTCAAAAGGATGTGATATGGTTGACCCTAATTGGCCAGAATCTGAGCTTATTGATTTCCCTCTTTCTGAGGTAGAGCAAAGTGACATAGACAAAGCAGTAGCCGATGCAAAAAAGAGTGATGTGGCAATTGTTGTTCTTGGCGAAAACATTCGCACAGCGGGTGAAAACAGATCACGCTCCTCGCTTGAACTTACAGGGAGACAGTTAGATTTGCTAAAAGCTGTTCAGGAAACAGGAACGCCTACCCTACTTGTGATGATAAATGGAAGACCATTGACTATCAACTGGGCCGATAAATTTGTTCCTGCTATTTTGGAAGCATGGTATCCTGGCTCACAAGGTGGAACTGCTATTGCAGATATTCTTTTTGGTGACTACAACCCTAGTGGAAAACTTACAGTAACGTTTCCAAAGACAGTTGGTCAAATTCCATTTAACTTCCCTGCTAAACCCAACTCGCAAGTCAATGGTGGATCGGGTATAGGTATGGAAGGCAGGATGACCCGTGCTGCTGGCCCACTCTATCATTTTGGATATGGATTGAGCTATACAACTTTTGAGTATTCTGATTT
>CAYTJC010000013.1:0-2588 GCA_964437875.1 uncultured Dysgonomonadaceae bacterium | reverse complement strand
AGACTTTTTGATCAAAACAATGAGTGGGTTGTAGAACCAGGAGAATTCAAAGTAATGATTGGAGCATCATCAGAAGATATTCGTTTAGATGATACCTTCACAGTTATAGATTCTATTGAAGGTGCCAATGATGTATTAAGTTCTCCAACCAAAGTAAGGTACAGCGTTGCATCAGACCCATCTGATGATTCTGCTACAAACGTTCTGAACCATGATAAGAAATCAATTTGGACTGGTAGCAAAGGCCACACACTAACAATTTCACTATTGCAATCTGATAAAGTGGAGGAGATTAAAATTGTTTTTGACAACAAATCAAAGAATCTATCAAAATACAAAATTAGACTGTCTAAAGGTGGTGGTCAATTTATCGATTTCATATCAAAAGTATATAATGGAAAAACGCATGATGGGGATGATGAAATAACTATTCCTGTTGGTCAATCAGGTATAAGCGATGTGCAGCTGCATGTAGAGAGTGGTGAATTGGTTATTCAATATTTAGATTTGTGATACCTGTGGAGTAACTAGAAGCATCCTACTTTTGGTGTTGCATTATAATATTATTCCAGATGTAATTATCATAAACATTGATAATCACATCCGGAATTTAAATTTTACGTGCTAAGCAAAATAGGCAATGCTTAACAGGGTTGTCAATATTCTACGCATCGTGTCATCTTCTTACTATCCCACAATCTTTTTATTGAGAATCAGTGATAACACTTTTGATGCAAACGTTCACTCTTTGAGGGTCGGCAAAGCTATTAGACTTTAGATGAACAATTGCAATCATTAACCTGAAAGTTAATAATTAAGCGTGTTCTTGTTTTCTAATAAGTCTCTTGCCTTCACCTATCTTAAACATGATCTCTCCTATTTAAATCATCAGATCTTATTATATCATTGCACTGAATCAATGAGTATCGTTGCGATGCATCAATTATAAATACTGGTAAGAAACACACCTTTAAACAGTTACATATACAACAAACACTTGCTTAGCTTACACTCATCAAAAACAGGGTCTCATTGAATTCTAATTTCCATTCGTTTATTACAATACAACGACACGTGTTATCCTAATTTACTTTCGTTTATTGTAACAACACGAAGCGTGTTATTCAAATAAACACCATTTATCTCCATTCTGTGAGGTCAATTGCCAGTATTCCTTCCCGCCTTTTAACAAATGTATGTAATGTTGTTGATTTTTTAGTTGTCTATTTGCTTAACCTGTATGCATATTGGCTTCTTGCAAGTGAAAACATGCATGAAACGTCGTCATAGTCTTCCATTTTCTGTGTAAATGGAGCAACGGGTGACACTGAATCCTATTTGTCACGTATTAATTAAGAAAATGGGTATCGCTGCATTAAGAAAACTTAAGACTATGGAGAGATTTGCACCCTTTTATTGAAGTTCTAAGATGATAGAAAAGTGCTCAGTTTCGAAGTGTTTATAGTATCAAAAGATAGTTGAGATGATACATTTGTTGCATAGAAGTTTCTAAAAGAGGTCTGTGTAGTTACAAAAAATATAACCCCTTATATTGATGTTCTCAGTTGAAGTTCTCGAGGAATAGTAGAAGAGTACTATTACAATCCTATTCCTTCAGAACCTTAATCTCAACATTCCTGAAATCGCAAGGGTGTCCTTCGCTTTGGAGAGAGATGGTTCCACCAGTCAACATTAATTCGCCATTGTTCAGATTCAACATTTCCTCAAAATATTGTTCGCGTTCGTCCAATTGAGGCTGGCTATATACCATTACTGTGTCGCCATTGATAATGTGCTTCACAATCTCGTTGCCTCGCACTTCCAACTCTGCAGTCACCCATTGGTCCTCCATATATGTATCAGATTCAGATTGTGTACAATGTCTTAGAATCAACTCACCATCTATCACAATATTAGTACCAGGGGTGCACACACTGCCTGTAACCTGTTCTCTTGTCGAGTCGCTACCCAACAATTGATACTCAATAGATACAGGGAAGTCTTGATCTAATGCCATGCTTTCGGGAGATTGACCATGGAACATAATGCCCGAGTTGCGAAATGCCCAATCTGGAGCACCAGTGCATTGATCGCCCACAAAACGATATTCCAATCGTAGCAGGTAGTGCGAATATGAATCCTTATAGAATAAATGTCCAAATCGACCTTCAAAAGTTGGGTATGCCTCCTCGTCATAGCGAATCTTTAAAATACCATCTTCCATACTGAAAGTGTTACCATAGTTGTTGCCCGCTTCATAGTTTGTTATTTTCACGGTCCAATCGTCAAGATTGTCTTCAGCCAATAGTTGTATCCACTCAGAAGATTCGTCACTTGGCTTGGTTTTTGTATTACAGCTGGCAAAAGTCATGCACAATAGTGTAATGAATGTCGCAATGAAGAAAGATAGTGTTCTCATATCGAAATAAATGTATAATGTTTCAACAAAGATATAAATTATGCCCTGGTTTAGGTAAACAAAACTATAATATGTAGAGCTTGTTGCATAAAAATTTTTATAATCTATCTGAATGAAGTTTCTTTGCATAAAATTATAATTACGTGGTATCAGTAGAAAATCTAAATGT
>CAYTJC010000012.1:0-15099 GCA_964437875.1 uncultured Dysgonomonadaceae bacterium | reverse complement strand
CGGGTTTTCGCGATAGAACAACAACATCAGGACGTAGTCATACGAAAGTGATTAAGATGGTAAAATCAGATACTGGTTCTTACTCATTCCAAGAAGAGATGATACCCAACGAACTCGTAGAAGAGTACTTCAAGAAATAAATTGGGTTAATAATATATAAAAACATCCTTGCATCCTTATGCAGGGATTTTTTTTGTTTTGTATTTTGTAGCTTTGTGTATTGGACGATAAGCGTGTTTTTTCAGCATACAACGAAAACACGAACTCGTGAGTTGTTTAATAGGTTATTGAAAATCTCTTAGTTATGGCACTATTTAATATTTTCTCTAAAGGCAAGAAAGAAACTTTAGACAAGGGTCTTGAGAAAACAAAAAGTAATATATTCTCTAAACTTACACGCGCTGTCGCTGGCAAATCGCAGGTGGACGAAAGCGTGTTGGATGAGTTGGAAGAAGTTCTTATCTCGTCGGATGTTGGTGTCGAAACCACAATAAAGATTATTGATCGTATTGAAGAGCGTGTTGCGCGTGACAAGTATTTAAATACCGATGAACTCACTGGTATATTGCGTGAGGAAATTGCTCTACTTCTGACAGATAATAATACTACTGATGTAGAAGACTTTTCTATTCCAGAGGGGCGAAAGCCTTATGTGATTATGGTTGTAGGCGTTAACGGTGTTGGTAAAACAACAACTATAGGTAAACTTGCACATCAATTCAAACAAAGAGGTCTTTCAGTATATTTGGGTGCTGCAGATACTTTTAGAGCAGCTGCCGTAGAGCAAATACTTATTTGGGGAGAGCGTGTGAATGTGCCCGTTATAAAACAAAAAATGGGCTCAGACCCAGCTTCTGTCGCTTTTGATACAATTAGCTCTGCTAAAGCAAAAAATGCAGATGTTGTCATTATTGATACTGCAGGCAGACTTCACAACAAGATAAGCCTTATGAACGAGCTTACTAAAATTAAGAATGTGATGAGCAAGGTTGTTCCCAATACACCCGATGAGGTATTGTTGGTTCTTGATGGATCTACTGGCCAAAATGCATTTGAGCAGGCCAAACATTTCACTGCTGCTACTGAAGTAACTGCTATGGCAATAACTAAATTAGATGGTACTGCTAAGGGTGGTGTTGTGATAGGAATTTCAGATCAGTTCAAGATTCCCGTAAAATACATAGGCCTTGGTGAGGGAGTAGAGGATTTACAGGTGTTTCGTCGCAAAGAATTTGTGGACTCTCTATTTGGGTAGTAATATTCTTTTTTTTTATTGTAATAAAAATAAAGCACAAAGTAGAAATATATTGAATGATAAAAAACAGAATAGACGTTGTAACATTGGGTTGCTCTAAGAATTTGGTAGATTCAGAAATGCTGATGAGGCAATTGCTGGCAAATGGTTACACAGTGGAGCATGACACAGATAATCCTCAAGGAGAAATAGCAATTATCAATACATGCGGGTTTATTGGCGATGCAAAAGAGGAGTCTATCAATATGATCCTATCGTTTGCCGACCAAAAAAAGAATAGAAAGCTCAAGAAGCTTTTTGTTATGGGCTGTCTTTCTGAGCGATATATGCAAGAATTGCAACAAGAAATCCCTGAAGTGGATAAATTCTACGGCAAATTTGCGTGGAAAAATCTAATTTCAGATTTGGGCAAGTCGTATAATCAAGAACTCTCTTTAGAAAGAATGATTTCAACCCCTTCACATTATGCATATATCAAAATATCGGAAGGTTGTAATCGCACATGCTCCTATTGTTCTATTCCTCTTATAACAGGCAAATATAATTCTCGCCCCATTGAAGAGATTGAAGATGAAGTGCGTATTTTGGTGCAAAAAGGAGTAAAAGAATTTCAATTCATTGCTCAAGATCTCACCTATTACGGTTTGGATCTTTACAAAGAGATGAAGATTGCCGAATTGGTAAAGCGTATTTCTGATATATCTGGTGTAGAGTGGATACGTTTGCATTACGCCTATCCTGCACATTTCCCCATGGATCTGCTTCCAGTAATTCGTGATTGTGACAATGTGTGCAAATACCTTGATATCGCTTTGCAACATATTAGCGATAATATGCTTTCTCAGATGCGTAGAAATATTTCGAAGCAAGGAACTATCGATTTAATAAATAGAATTAGAACTGAAGTACCGGGGATTCATTTACGTACAACTCTCATGGTAGGACATCCTGGAGAAACAGCTGAAGATTTTAGTGAACTACTTGATTTTGTAAATGAAACAAAGTTTGAGCGTTTGGGTGCATTTCCATACTCTCACGAAGAAGATACCTATTGCGATAAGAACTATACTGATCATATTCCACCCGAAGTGAAAGAAGAGCGATTGAGCAAACTAATGGAGGTGCAAGAGGATGTTGCCTTGCTGGTAAATGAAGCTAAGATAGGACAAACACTTAAAGTAGTGATAGATAGCGAAACCCCTGACTATTATATTGGAAGAACAGAGTATGACTCGCCCGATGTGGACGGGGAGGTATTGATCAGTAAAGAAGAATCTCTCACTATTGGTTCTTTCTATAATGTGAAAATAACTTCAGCAATGCCTTTCGATTTAATGGGTGTAGTTGTATAAGTATAAACGGATTTTTAATTTATAAATTTCAGATCATGACAAACAAAGAACTCGTAGCTGATCTTTCAGAGCAGTTGGGATGGACACAAGTAAGAGTTTCTGAAGTTTTAACACAAACTGTAGAGCTGTTAAACTCTAAATTGGGAGAAAATGCTACCATAGCTATTCCTAATTTCGGCTCCTTTCAAACACGAAAAAGAGCAGAACGCATTTCTGTTAATCCACAAACACAACAGCGTTTTCTGGTTCCTCCTAAAATATCAGTTAACTTTAGACCCGCATCAGTTCTCAAAGAAAAGTATAAATGAGTAGTAAGTTGAACATGCAAGACATTGTAGATCTTCTTGTTGCTAATTATGAAATTAGTAAAGAAGAGGCTCAAACTTTTCTTGAACAGCTTTTCAGTTCAATTGAAAAGGGTTTGTCTGCTGATGAATTGACCAAAGTGAAAGATTTTGGGAGTTTTAAGCTTACTCACATACAAGAGCGCGAAAGTATAGATGTAAATACAAAAGAGAAAATTGTGATTCCTGCTCATAGACGCATCTCTTTTCTGCCTGCACAAGTGCTTAAAGATATTGTAAATAAACCCTTTGTTCATTTTGAAACTACACCTCTCAACGATGGGGTTTTTGAAGAAGGCATTTCTCAAGATACTTCGTCTGAAAATGAAGATGAGGAAAATGGCGATGATGATGATGTAAAAATAGACCAAGATGCAACACCGCCTCTTGAAGCCAGTGTTGAAAGAGATAGTTCTGCTATTTCTGATACAGAAGAAAGCAATCGGGTAGCAGAAAATATAGAGGAGCGTGAGGAAGAGCCTAAAGACGAGCTTCCTACACCTATTGTTAGTCCCCTTCCTACTCCTGAAGATAAGATAGACTATTCAGCCTCCCCTGAGAAGGTTTTTGAAGATGAAGAACCTGAAACTTCGTCTAAAAAATATGATACTTCTCTGCAAGAAAGGAGTGTTGCTAATAGCTCTGAAAAATCTAAACCTAAGAAATCTGAACCTAAGAAAACTAAATCGAGGGGAAAGCTAAGACGTTATATTTTAAGATGGGATTTTGCTATAGCCCTGTTCATGATTTTTGCAGTTGGTTTTGCATTCAATTATTATTTAGATAAGAATAATAACGCCCCAAAACATGGAGTGGAGGAGAGTGATATTCCAAAGCCAATAGAGGAGGCTACTCCTGCAACTATTGAAAATTCAACCAGTGAAACTGACCAAATTGCTGACTCCATCGAAAGTGTAAAGGCGTTGGAACCTGTCAAAACTGTAAAGATGTCTCCAGGAAGAACTTTAAGACTGATTGCGTTAGATAAATTTGGAGATCGTGAGTTTTGGGTTTATATCTATATGAAGAACAAAGATAAAATCAAAAACCCTGATGTTGTACCCGTTGGTATAGTGCTGGAATTACCTTTTGAAAATGAATACCCTATAGACCCTAACGATTCTACCTCTGTAGCTAAGGCTAAGCAATTGGGCGACGAGGTGATGAAAACATATGGCAGCTAAATAGTTGATACATTGTCTGTTTCGCAAATTTTTTTTGTTTTTCTCTCTATATTGGTCTCCAAGCAAAAGCATTCTAATTCTTTTTGTTTACAAGAATCGTTTCAATCAAAACTTTAGTTTCTATAATGCAAATATGTTCTTTCTCCTGCGTTTGTAAACTTTAAGTACACTCACTTAGTGTTGAATGGGCGTGTCTCTACTGTCCTTTATTTATTGATACCCTTAGTGAAACAATATTCATTAATTTATTTGTGGTAGGGGTGCAATACTATCCTAACTAAATTTTCACAACTCATTTAACATTGATTTAATTGACGCATACTCCCTGATATAGTGAGGTCTATGATATTCATAGAGACTAATTCCAACACAACGTTTATCAATTATTCTCTACTCTTTGCTTTTTTTTTAATCTCACGGTGTGTGTTTTACAATAAAAATGATACCTTTGCGAACTATTTCATATGAATGTATGTTCATACGTCTATAGAGTCGGTGAAATTATAGAGTTTGACAAGATAAATTTAGATTACAACAATGAAGATTAGAAGAATACTGATTATTATTTGCTTGCTGCCAGCAATAGCTTTTGCACAGCAAACGGTACCTATTTCCAAATTGGAGGTTTTGGAAAAGGTGTCGCAACGAAACAACAAATTAAAGATAGGACAACAGGATGTACTTTCTGCCAAAGGAGATTTTAACCAAACCAATGCCGTTTTTCTACCCAATATATCTACCTCGTATAGTGGAATGACAACCAATAGTCCGCTCAACTCTTTTGGGTTTAAGCTTAATCAGGCTATTGTAACTCAATCCGATTTTGATCCTAACAACCTAAACAATCCGGCGAGAACCAACATGTTTACTGCTACGTTTGAAGTGCAACAACCCATTATTAATGTAGATGGTATTTTTCAACGAAAAGCTGCCAGAGCAAAGTGGGATGCAACACGCATGCAATTAGAACGCACGGGAGATTATCTTTCTCTTGAAACTGAGAAAGCTTATATGCAGTTGCAACTTGCTTATAAAAGTGTGGAAGTTTTAGAAACTGCATTAAACGCAGCACAAGAAAACCTACACTTGGCAAACAATAGCTTCAAACAAGGATATCTTCAGCAGTCTGATGTGCTGATAGTGGAGATTAGAGTTGCCGAAGTGCAAAACCAGCTCCAGTATGCTAAGAGTAACGTTATAAATGCATCTGAATACCTTGCAGTGTTGATGAACGAAGATATTTCGGGAGTTTTTAAACCCACTGATTCACTTATTGTTTCTTTGGAATTTATCTCGGGTGATAATCTTTCTTCTGCCCGCGCTGATATACAAGCCATGCAATTTGTTGCCGATGCATACAAGCAAAGTTACAAGGCCGATAAAATGTCGTTTCTTCCCCGTTTAAACGCTTTTGGAAGCTACGAGCTTTATGACAATAAAATTTTTAAAGCCGATGCCAACGGATATTTAATAGGGGCTTCTCTAACTTGGGATATATTTCAAGGTTCAAAACGAATTGGTAAAACTCAGTCGAGTAGGGCTCTATATACCAAAGCCAATCTCGAATTGGAAGAGTATAAATCTGAAAGTCAATTGGAGCTAAATAAGGCCAAACGAATGTATCAAGATGCCAGGAACAATCTCAGTCTTACAGAGCTTGCACTTCAGCAATCTGAAGAGGCTCTCCGTATCAGAACCAATAGATTTAAAGAGGGATTAGAGAAAACAACAGAATTGTTAATGGCTGAGACGCTATATTCTCAAAAGCAGTTGGAGTATTTCAACACTGTTTTCCAACATAACTATGCCCTTGCATATCTTGAATTCTTAACAAAAAACTAAAATCTACTCTTCTGCAAGTATATCTGTCTCGATGAACAGTATCTTTACCTTGCAGATCTTTATAAAACCAAATTGTAATAAACAAAACTTTTTCAATATGAAATTCTTATATACAAGCTTGCTTTTTTTAGTTGTTCTAAGCGTAACCAGCTGTGGCAACTCTTCAAAAGAAAAAAGTGTCGATCAAATTCCTGCTGTAGCAGTTACTGTTAGCTCCGCAAATGCAGAAGGTAACTCTCCTTTTCTCACCGCAAGTGGTAAGATTGAGGCTATAAATAGTGCTACACTCAGTACCCGCATGATGGGCTTTGTAAACAAAGTACACGTTAATGTGGGTCAAAAAGTGAGCAAAGGTCAACTTCTGATTAGTATCAACAATTCAGACTTGTCAGCAAAGAAAGCACAGACCACTGCAGGAATTACAGAGGCTCAAGCAGCTTTCAATAGTGCCGAAAAAGATTATGAGCGATTTCAGAATCTTTTTGCTAAAAACAGTGCATCTCAAAAAGAGCTTGATGATCAACAAGCAAACTACGAAATGGCAAAAGCCAGATTGGAAGGAGCCAGACAGATGAAAAATGAAGTGGAATCGCAATTTGCTTATGTAGATCTTCGAGCTCCCTTTAATGGAGTGGTAACCAATAGGTTCATAGATGAGGGTGATATGGCAAATCCAGGAATGCCACTTATTTCAGTGGAAGGGCCAGGTAGTTTTGAAGTAACTGCTTCGGTTCCCGAAAGAGAAATATCAAAAATCGTATCTGGAACAGAAGTTCAAGTGTTGGTGAAATCTCTTGATATCCAGTTACCAGGGACTGTAACAGAAGTAAGTACTTCAGCCAGAAATACTGGAGGACGATATCTGGTAAAGGTTGTTTTGGATAAAACAGATGCTGCAATTCTTTCAGGAATGTATGCCACAGTTCAATTTCCAGTAGAACCGACAGAAAACGCCACAACATTGCTAGTCCCCACTGAATCTATTGTATATCGCGGAGAGCTCACAGGTATTTACACTGTAAGCCTGAGCAATACAGCCATTTTGCGTTGGGTGCGTTTAGGACGCACTCTTGGTGATAAAGTAGAAGTGCTTTCAGGACTTTCTGCAGATGAAAAATATATTGTAAATGCCGACTCAAAGCTTTTCAACGGCGTTAGTTTAACTATTAAATAAAAGTCATGAAAAATGGAATTGCAGGCAGAATTGCCAATTTTTTTATAACATCAAAACTTACTGTTCTGTTGATGATTGTGTTTATGGTCATTGGTGTTTACAGTTCGTTTTTGATTCCTCGCGAAGAAGAACCACAGATTGATGTTGCAATGGCCGATATCTTTGTGGGATATCCGGGAGCCTCGCCTACAGAAGTAGAGTCCAGAGTAGTAAAACCTCTCGAAAACTTAGTGTCAAATATTCCAGGAGTAGAGTATGTATATTCAACCTCTTCCAAAGAAGGAGGAATGGTAATTGTACAGTTCTATGTAGGCGAAGATATTGAGAGATCTTATGTGAAGTTATACAACGAAATGAGCAAGCACATGGATCAAATGCCTCCAGGTGTTACGATGCCGCTTATCAAGCCACGCGCCATTGACGATGTTCCAATGCTCGGGCTCACACTGTGGAGTGAAAGCTACGATGACTATGACCTCAAACGAATTGCCGATGAAGTTACTCAAGAAATAGAGAAAGTAGATAAAGTTTCTGCTACTCATATTATTGGAGGAAGGAATAGACAAGTTCGGGTAGTTTTAGATAAAGATAAGTTGGCCGCAAGCGGTTTGGACTTCTTGGGAGTTGCAGAAATGATAAATGTTAGCAATCAACAAATGACTTCAGGAAGTTTTGACAAAGACGACACAGAGTTTTTGGTTACTACTGGCAATTTTCTTGAAACATCGGCCGATGTAGAAAACTTGATAGTAGGTGTACAACAAAATCAACCTATCTATTTAAATCAAGTTGCTAATATAGTCAATGGGCCCGAGCTTCCAGTCTCATATGTTTCTCACGGATTTGGAAGAGGCAGTGATGTGGCTTCTAAGTATCAGTCTGAATATCCAGCAGTTACCATTGCTATAGCTAAGCGAAAGGGAGCCGATGCAATGAAAATTGCAGACGTTGTTCTTGGTAAGATAGAGGAGCTGCGTGCAGACCTCATTCCAGATGAAGTGCACGTAGAAGTGACTAGAAATTATGGTGAAACTGCCTCTCAGAAAGTGTCAGAGTTGTTGCTACACCTCTTTGGTGCTATCATAGCAGTAACTTTTGTTGTGATGCTTGCCATGGGATGGCGTGGCGGATTGGTTGTGTTCCTTTCCGTACCCATCACCTTTGCGCTAACGCTCTTAAGCTATTATTTACTTGACTACACGTTGAATAGAATTACGCTTTTTGCTCTGGTCTTTGTTACTGGTATTGTGGTGGATGACTCCATTATTATAGCAGAAAATATGCACCGACATTTCAAAATGAACCGCTTGCCGTTTAAACAAGCAGCCATTTATGCTATCAATGAGGTGGGAAATCCAACCATTTTGGCCACTCTCACTGTTATTGCATCTGTATTACCAATGGCTTTTGTGTCCGGATTGATGGGACCCTATATGTCACCAATGCCTATTGGAGCTTCCATTGCCATGATTTTATCATTGTTTGTAGCGCTTACAATTACCCCTTATTTGGGATATATTTTCTTGCGCGAAAAAGATAAAAAAGGCAAAGCCCCAAAAGTGGAGAAAGATTTGCACGACACCTTTATTTACAGACTTTATTCAAAAATAGAGACTCCATTGCTTGAGAGCAAAAAAATTCAATTAATTTTCTTAGGTGTTACAGTAGTGCTCTTGTTAGGTTCTGTAGGTTTGTTTTTCACCAAAACAGTAGCTGTTAAAATGCTTCCGTTCGACAATAAGAACGAAATGCAAGTGGTGATAGATATGCCCGAAGGAACTACCTTGGAGCGCACAGCAGTTGTGGCTAAAGAGATTGGTCAGTTTCTATCAACACAAGACAAAGTAGTTAATTATCAGAACTATGTAGGAACTTCTGCCCCTATCACTTTCAACGGACTTGTGCGTCATTATGATTTGCGAAGTGGAAGCAATGTGGCCGATATACAAGTAAATTTAATTGACAAAAAGGAGCGGAAGGAGCAGAGTCACGATATTGCGAAAGATTTGCGCCCACATATTCAAGAGATTGGCAAGGAATTTGGGGCAAATGTAAAAATAGTGGAAGTTCCACCAGGTCCACCTGTAAACTCTACAATTGTGGCCGAGGTTTATGGTCCAGATTACGACCAACAGATAGCTGTTGCCAAGCAGCTTAAGACTATGCTAATCAACACCGACGATGTTGTAGATGTAGATTGGGGAGTAGAGTCTGATCAAAAAGAATATCGCTTTGTGATTGATAAGGAGAAGGCAATGATTTATGGAATAGCTCCTCAGCAGATTGTTCATACAATGAATATGGCACTTTCAAACAGACCTGTCACTCATCTTTATGACGAAAATGCTTATTCACAAGTAGGAATAGTGCTCTCTTTGGATGAGAAAGAGAAATCTACCATTCAAGATATTTCTCAATTAAAGATTACTTCTGAGCAAGGAAATATGGTTGCTGTTGGCGATTTAGTTGATATTCAAGAAGGCTTGCGTGCTAAAAGCATATCGCGCAAAAACCAAAAAAGAGTAGTTTATGTGTTAGCAGACATGGCGGGAAAACTTGAAAGTCCTGTATATCCTATTTTAGGAATGACAGACAAGTTAAACGAGATTGAATTGCCTGCAGGATACACTATGAACGAACTCTATATGGATCAACCTGCATCCGAAGATAATTTCACAGTAAAGTGGGATGGCGAGTGGCAAATTACAATGGAGGTCTTCCGAGATTTAGGACTTGCTTTCTTAGGGGTTCTTATCATTATCTATATCCTCATTGTGAGTTGGTTTCAAGACTTTAAGGCTCCTTTGGTGATGATGGTAGCTATTCCGCTCTCACTCATAGGTATTATTTTGGGTCATTTAGTTTTAGGTGCATTTTTCACCGCCACCTCCTTTATCGGGGTGATAGCTTTGGCAGGAATTATGGTGCGGAACTCTGTCTTGTTAATCGACTTTATAAATCTACGAACAGCAGACGGAGCACCATTCAAGCAAGCTATTATTGAAGCAGGAGCTGTGAGGATGGTTCCAATTTTATTAACTGCAGGAACTGTTGTAATTGGGGCTTTTGTAATTCTTTTCGACCCTATTTTTCAAGGATTGGCCATCTCTTTGATGGGAGGAAGTATTGTATCAACCGTGCTTACCTTGTTGGTGGTGCCGTTGGTATATTATATGATTGAAAGAAAAAATCATAAATAGAGATTGTTGCACCTGCTGGCTTGCTGGCAGGTTGCTTCTCTTCAATATACTGTGCACAGTAATGTTTGGTATAGTTGAAAACCGCTGGTTTCAAAATTAATTAATTAAAAACTATAATCACTATGGATAAAAAGAAACTACTGATAGTTACCGTTGTAAGCTACTATGAGAAAGAAGTGCGGCAACTCTTCAAAAAGGCTAATATTGAGAGCTTTAGCGGCACCCGTATAGAGGGTTACAAAGATGTTCCCTCTGTTATAGCCCATTCAAGTTGGTTTCCGTCAGAAAAGGGTGGGGCAAACAGCATTATGTTTTTCTCTTTCACTGAAGATGAAAAGATAGACTTGTTTTTCAGTCTCGTAAAAGAATTCAATGCCAATGTAAAATCTAATAATCCCATACATGCTGTAGTGGCTCCCATAGAGCGTAGTATTTAGTATTTATATCCCAATAATTTGATAAATGTTTTGGGTTGCAAATAGTTTGCTGTAAATACTTGTCTTATAGCATTGCACATACTGCAAGACAAAAGTTGGTATTCAATTCAAATAAGCTTAGCTAAACCAGAAGCCTGCGACAAAATATGTCCAGGCTTTTTTTAAATTTCTAAGAATTTTAGGATCAAGGAACTTCTCTCCGATTAATCTCTTAGTTAGGCAATTTAGAGGATTTCCCACCTTTTACACCTATGTTATAATAGCGTAGGAGAAGATAATTTTCTAGTTAACTCTGAATGCTGCTCTCCTGTAAGCTTTATCTGTTCACACTTTTTCTTTTTAAGAACTCTTTGTTTCTATATTCGTAATTGTACTGTTCTTGTTAAATAGATTAATTAAAACTACTCATCATAGTATTAGTATTACGCTCTTTAGAGATTTAATAAAATGTAATTTATCTACAAGGGTCGATATTTTTAATGTAAGCAACTTTGAGCTTTCCAATATAGCATTTGTGTAATAGCTTTAATATTAAAGCCGTGGATATATATTGTTTTTCTTTATGTTTCTTTTCTTATTCTCTGGAGAATGAGTTTATTATCTTCCATAATTGCAGGGTTAAATAAGTGTAATATTTACAAAATGATACTCTCCCCGTTTTTTAGTGTATGTTATAAACTTTATATTTGTACTTACTAATATGTATTACTATGTAGATAATACTCTTAAGGCTTTTATATCACCTTTATTTCAATGTAAGCTTACAACCCTAAAGTAAGAAATCCTTATCCATACATAAATATTCACCATTTATAAAAATCTAAAAATGAAATTAAAATTATTATTACCGCTTTTAGCATTTCTATTGGCATGGACTGCTTGTGATGACAAAGAAACAGTAGCACCTCCGCACCTAACTGTTGCAAAAAAGACATTCACTTTTGCTGCTGCTGGTAAAACTGATCAAACAAGAATTGAAACAAACGTAGAAGATTGGAGTGCAGTAGTTGAGCCTGACGCTAGTTCATGGCTAACTGTTAAAAAAGAAGAGTCAGCTCTAACTGGAGCATCCTTAAGCATCATAGCTTCTGCTAACGATGACAGTGATGCACGAAAAGGGGAAATTGTTATAAAAGCCAACTCTCTTACTGAAACAATAGTAGTAGAACAAATGGGACAAGCCCCTGCCATTCTTGTTGCTTCGGAACAGTTTTCTGGGCAGAGACAATTTTCTATTAATTTTCATGGAGAAGAGGTTGGTTTAGAAGTTACATCTAACATCGACTATGAAATTCTTATACCTGAAGGAGCTTCATGGATAAAACTTAAAGAAAATCCAGGTGTTCGTGCCCAAATGGTAAAGGAAGAATATGCTTTTGAGATTGCATTGAATCCAAGTTCGGTAGACCGTAGCGCTGTTATTACAATTAAACAGAAACATGCTAATCTAAAGCAAGAGGTTACCGTTACTCAAAAAGGCAAAAGTGACTACTCCGCAGTAAGTGATGGGGACATCGAAGATGATATAAAAGTGAAGGTAAGCTCAGGTTGGGCTTCTTCTTTTCAGTCTGGCTCAAACATTGATAAATCTTTTGATGGAGATTTTAATACAATTTATCACTCTAGTTGGAGTAACAGCTCTCCAGATTATTTCCCCATAACACTTGATTATAACTTTGAAAACGAAGAGAGTGTAGACTATCTTATCTATCATCCGCGTCCAAGTGGCCCTAATGGAAGATTTAAAGAGACGGAAATATGGGTTTCTACTGAAGAAAATCCTACACCTACTAAACTGATGGATTTTGATTTTAAAGGAAGTGGCTCAGCTACCAAGATTATATTTGAGAAGCCTATCGTAAAGCCAAAATCAGTGCGATTTGTAGTTAAATCTGGTGCAGGCGATGGACAAGGTTTTGCTACCTGTGCCGAAATGGAGTTTTACAGAAATAATCCAGATAATTTTGATCCCCTCACACTCTTTACAGACAAGACATGTTCTGAGCTTAAGCCAGGTGTAACACGTAATGATATTGAAGAGGTTTCAAACAATCTGTATAGAAACATAGCACTCTATATGTATAATGATATTTATCCAAGAGAGTTTCGTATCGAAGATTACAAAGCATGGCCGCATCCCGATGATTGGGCTCGTGAAAATAAAACTTCACAATTCAGCTTGCTCGACAATCCAACTGGTATAAGTATTGAAAAAGACGAAGAGTTGATAGTTTTTGTAGGTGATACACATGGACATAACTTAAGTTTGAAGATTCAAAATCTCGACCTTCCAGAAGGTGATGGATATAATAATGCTTCTTTCTATCCATTGTCTCAAGGGGTAAATAAAATTAAACCACGCAACAAGGGCTTGGGCTATGTCTTCTATCACACTGCTGATTATAAAACAGCACCAACAGTGAAAATTCATTTTGCTACAGGAAAAGTAAATGGATACTTCGATTCTCAGAAACATGAACCTGCAGAGTGGTCAAAATACTTGAATTCTGCTGTTGATAAATTCTTTGATGTAGTTGGAGAGCGTGCTCATTTGACATTCCCCACAGAATCGTTTAAATCCAGTACTGGTAACAAAGGTCCAGAATTAATTGATGCTTACGATGATATGGTAAGACTGATACAGGAGCTTCAGGGATACGATAAATATGATCGTCACCCAGTAAATCGTAATTACTATCACGTTATGTACACATCGTATATGTATGCAACATCTTACCGTACTGCTTATAATGTAGGAACACTATCACATATATTAAATGTAAACACATTTAGATCTGGACCTTGGGGTCCAGCTCACGAAACAGGACACTCCTATCAAACACGACCAGGCTTTAGATGGACAGGCACAACAGAGTGTACCGTTAATATGCCTTCATTGATTGTACAAACAACTTGGGGAAACACCTCTCGTTTGATAGAAGAAGATAGATACGGAAACGCGTATAATGGAAGTATAGTGCAGGGTATAAGTCATTCTGATATGGGTGTTTTTGAAATGTTGGTTCCTTTTTGGCAACTACAACTATATTTCTCTAATGCACAAGGCTTTACTGATTTCTACAAAGATTATTATGAGCATGTAAGAACCACGCCAAACCAGCCTGATGCAGGAACACAACAACTGCAGCATGTGAAAGATGTGTGCGATGTTTCAGGGAAAAATCTTCTTAGATTTTACACTAAATGGGGCTTTCTTACACCAGTTGATAAAACTATTGATGACTACGGACAAGCTAAATTTGAAATAACACAAAGTCAAGTAGATGATGTTATAGCTTATGTTGAATCTAAAGGTTATCCTGAGGTTACTGATATGATTGAATATATTTCTGATTCTAACTGGGAGAGCTTTAAAAATAAAGCATCTGTTCAAAAAGGAACTGCAACTAAAAATGGTTTGCAAGTTCAATTGTCAAACTGGGAGAATGTTGCAGCTTATGAGGCTTACGAAAATGATGAGCTAATATTTGTTGCAAACAATAAGTCATCTTTCGATTTACCTCAATCTGCAACTGATAATACTAAAGTATATGCAATTGCTTACGATGGAACTAAAACAGAAGTAACGTTTTAAATAAAACCATCTCTAAAAATAGAGTTACAACAGCCTTGTGCTGAAAGTAAATATAGAAAAGCCGTTTCAATTTTGTTGAAACGGCTTTTCTTGTTTCATACAAACTCTGTTACCTCTCTGCACCATAATATTTTTCAAGGCGAATTGCCAATTGCAATCGGTATAAGCTGCGAAGAAGAAACAAAAAGGAATAAGATTTCGCTACGCTACCAAAAAGGATGTAAAAAAGCAAAGCCGATATGACTCCATCATACCGGCTTTGCTTTATCATTATCTTATCAAAATATTAAAAGAACAATCTATACAGCTTTCCCTGTTTGCTCTATTATTTCCATTCCTCTCAGAATAGCTTTTTCGTTCATTGGCAGTAGTTTGTGGTGACGCTCAGGTAAAGTTTTCTTCAGTCCCTTTATCACATTCTCAAGTTTCACCATTGGCGATATTTTGAGTAATCCGCCCAATACAATCATATTAAAAACCTTGGTATTGTCCATTTTCATAGACTCTTCCATTGCTTCTGTTTTATATACATTGATATCTGTACGAGTGGGAGGGCTCTGAATTCCGTAAGTGTCGTAGATTATGCATCCGCCTGGTTTCACCATCTTCTCAAATTTATCGAGCGAAGGCTGATTTAAGATGATGGCCACATCATATTTGTTAAGTACAGGCGAGCTAATACGCTCATCGCTTAGAATTACAGTAACATTGGCTGT
>CAYTJC010000011.1:0-15637 GCA_964437875.1 uncultured Dysgonomonadaceae bacterium | reverse complement strand
CCTTCATAGTAGGTTCCATTTATCTCTTGCGCTTGTAGTGTAATGGAGAATAAAATAGTTGTGAGGATGAGCAATATCTTCATCTTAGAGAGTTATTATTTGAGTTGTTATAAATATTGCTTGTTGCTTACGATAAGCATAAGAAGCATTTCAATCTTTGTGCAAAGATATACATAATTTAGAAGAGAGAAATCTATCTGGTAGCATTTCTCTCTTCTAATTGTAGTTTCGCAGTAAACAATTGAGCATCTCATATACTGTTTGTAGCTGAGGACTCTTTTGTTGTCAGCTTACAATGATTGTGTATATACCTTCTGATTTAATGAATCGGTAGGGGAGGTAGTCGCCTGAAAGGCATATTGCAAACTGTCAAGTTCCATCAATACATAGTCGCGCACAAGCATAAAGCTATCTCGCAACTCCGGCTTCACTGGATAGGAAGGGGGAGCCTCCATTGTGAGCGGATTGATAGCTATATTGTTTTTATGCACCCTAAAATCGAGGTGTGGTCCAGTGGCAAGGCCTGTAGAGCCCACATAGCCAATCACTTCTCCTTGCTTTACAGTAGCTCCTTTTTTTATTCCACTGGCAAAGCCATTTAGGTGCATGTAAGTGGTTGTATATACTGAGTTGTGCTTCACTTTCAGATAATTGCCCCCACCATTTCTTTGGTATGCTTTTGCAACCACAATGCCATCGCCAATAGTTCTGACGGGTGTGCCTCTTGGAGCAGCATAGTCCACACCATGATGTGCTCTATATACTTTCAATACAGGGTGAAAGCGAGAGTTAGAAAACTTAGAACTGATACGGAAAAAGTCGAGTGGTGCTTTCAGAAACTGTTTGCGCAAACTGTTGCCCTCTTCGTCAAAATACTCTCGTGTAGAATCTTGTTGAAAAGGAACAGCTACATAGTCCCTTCCTTGATGATTGAACTGTGCTCCTTCTATTGATGCTATTTCTAGAAAGGTTGTATCATCTACCCATGCTTCATCATAGAACAAACGAAATGAATCCCCTTTTTTGATGCCGAAAAAATCGACTTGCCAAGCGTACAGATCAGATAGTTTGAGGGCCAACATGGGCGAAGAACCTGATTCGATGATTGAATTCCACAACGAAGAGGTGATTGTGCCTTCCACATATTTACGCTGTAGGGTTATTGGTTTTGTTGATTCATGTACTTTTGGATTTTCACTACAGAGATCTACCACCACATAATCGGTTTTTGTTTTCTCGAACACAAGATATTGTACAGCCGATGTGGTATCGGGTGTGGTGATGGCAGCATAAGTATTACCTATCTGTAATTTGGAAGGAGGGTAGAGGGGAGATATTGTCTCTGTTATCTGTTCCGAATCGCTGCCAGTGAATCCGAGATTCATTAAGATGGAGGATAGGTGGTCTCCTCTTTCTATTTTGTAATGACACACATCGAGTGAGTCTATACATATTCCGTAAGCAAATGTTTGATTTATATCGTCTTGCAGATGGGTCTCTATTTCTTGTTTGTCCTGTTTGAGTGTGCATGATGCTGCTATAGTGAGTATGAGTAAGCTAACAATGCTCCAGCTTATTATAGTATGTTTTTTCATAGCTCAAAGATAGCTTTTTGAATGTTGAGACCCAAGAAAACGAAACTGAAAACTTCACTTATAACAAAAAATAATATAACAAGATGGTGATATGTAGTGATTTCCTTATAAAAGTATGTTTTTCCTTTCAATTGTATTGTATGAGTCAATCTACACCAATAGATATTGCAATTTAGGTGACGAGGGACTATTTTAACTTTATTCAGATACGAAAATTATTTCTTTATTCTTATATTCGTTTTTTAGAAAAAAGGCGTGTTAGAATTTATAATAAAGTATGGAGTATAAATATAACGCATCCTTCTTTACACTGCTTTTAAAGAACATAGTTGAGATTGCCTATTAATCACCATTTAAAAAAGATAGTATGAGTAGTAGAAGAAATTTTCTCAAGACCTCCTTGTTAGGAGGCAGTTTAGCATTTCTTGGAGTTGATAAATTGTCAGCCAAAACTCAAGCAGGTGAATCTTCCACAGCTGTTTGCAATGATAAGACTCCTTCGCGCAAAGGTAAAAGTGTGCTTGGTTTACGCTGTGCACCTATTCCCAAAGTTCGTATTGGTGTGGTTGGGTTGGGGCGTGGACGAGGAGCTGTTGTACGTATGTCTCAAATAGAAGGTGCTGAAATAGTTGCAATTTGTGATATAAACAAAGAGCGTGTAGCCAATGCTCAAGACGATTTGAAGAAACTGAACCGCAAAGAAGCTGCAACTTATACGGGTGAAGAAGATTGGAAGAAAATGTGCGAACGCGATGATCTTGATTTAATATACAATGCTACTCCATGGGCACTGCATGTTCCCATTGCCTTGTATGCAATGGATCACGGAAAGCATGTAGCCATCGAAGTTCCTGCTGCTCTCACTGTGCATGATTGTTGGGCTTTGGTGGACAAAGCCGAAGAAAAACAACTCCATTGCATGATGTTGGAGAATTGTTGTTATGACTTTTTTGAATTGGCCACACTCAATATGGCTCGCCAGGGAGTGTTTGGAGAATTGCTTCATGGTGAGGGGGCTTATATTCACAATCTGGCACAAGGTAAGTTTCAAGGCAATTATAAACAACAATGGCGTTTAGACTATAGCAAGAACCATACTGGAAATCCTTATCCCACGCACGGTTTGGGCCCCATAGCTCAGATAATGGGAATCAATCAGGGAGATCGCATGGAGTATCTCTCTTCTGTATCAACTAATCAGGTGGGATTGCATCAATGGGCAAAAGATAATTTCAAAGATGATGCGCGTGTTACCCTTTCTGAAAGATATGCGTTGGGCGATATGAATACTACCATAATTCAGACAGCAAAGGGGCGAAACATTATGATTCAGCATGATACTACTTCACCCCGTCCCTATTCGCGTATTCATCTCATACAAGGATCAAGGGGATATGCTGTGAAATATCCACAAGAGCAAATTGCTTTGCAATCGGAAGATGGAGGACACTCTTTCTTAGACGAGAATAAGCGCAAAGAGATTTTGAAGAAATATGAGCATCCGCTTAGTAAATACATTGGAGAGAAAGCAAAACAGATTGGTGGTCATGGTGGCATGGATTTTATTATGGATTGGCGACTTATCTATTGTTTGCAAAATGGATATCCTTTAGATCAATCTGTTTATGATGCAGCAGCTTGGTCTTCGTTGGTGGAGCTAACTGAGCGTTCTGTATTAAACAAAAGTGCCTCTGTTGCTATTCCAGATTTCACACGTGGTGCTTGGGAGAACTATCACGAGTGGCCTGTAATTGATATGAAAAATGTGTTGCATGGATAGCACCATGTGATATTGTGTTCTTAGTAAGTTAATAGCTGAATTTAAACCAAAAAAACGGATGCTACATTAATGGCATCCGTTTTTACTTGTTATCTTATGAATCCGTTTTTTTACTTTTTCTTCTTATCAACATCTTCTTTGAGCTCTTTCACCATCTTCATCTCCTCTACATTCATTTTCACCTTTGTAAAAGCTTGTTTGAGTTTTGTGGTGTCTGTTATGTTTGCCCAATATGTTACGTTTACTGACATTTCCTCTTGGTTGATATCCAATCCAGTTATTCCTTTTTCGAATGCAATATAGCTGTTTATTTTCTTTACACAGCTGCCACACATGTCATCCAATCGGATTTCAACGGTCTCTTTTTTCTTCTCTACTTTTGGTTTCTTTGCAAAACCAACGCTTGTGAAGCAAGCGAATACAACTAATAATGTTACTAATTTCTTCATGTTCTTAAGTTATTAAAGTGTTTATTTTTTTGCTAATACAAGTCTTTCGTGCTCGCTGACGCAAGTCCCTGACTTGTGTCTCAAGCAGCACTGGTCAGAGACCAGCGCCAACCAAAGGCTACAATCGAGGAATGGTAAACCTCAATCCGCCATATATTTTACGGCCATGCACTGGTCCCCAAATCATAGTAGCATCGAAGTCGTTGCTACGTGGATTGGCAGCATCAATGATGGGATTGTCTTGACGATAGTCAAACAAGTTTTCTACACCCAGATATATATTCCAGTTGCGGAAGTATTTTGTTATTTGAGCATTTACCACTGTGTGCGAAGCAAATGTATCGTCCCATAGTGGATTAATTGCATCGGGTGTTGGCATTCTGCCACCTCCATTAAATTGAGCTGTCAGGTCGAATTGCCATTTGCCCAAAGGAGTTTGATAAGATGCTGTTGCCAATCCTTTATAATCATTGAGCAATGGTTTGTCTAAACGTGTTACCACGCCAGTTTCTTGATTGGTATAATCCGATGTAGAGTGTGTCCATCTGTAGGCTGCGGTAAACGTGAATCCATCGAAGAAAGGATAGCTCATCTCTATTTGCGAGCTGTTGGTGTATGATTTTCCATCGCCCAAATTGTAGAAACTTATAGCATGCGGATCGCTATCCATGTCCACAACCACTTGGTTATTGAAATTGGTTTGGTAATATTCGCCAATCACTGTCAATTGCTTTCCAGCAAGAGGGATGTAGAACGTAAGGTTCATCCCTGCATTCCATGCCTCTTCTTGTTCAAGGTTGCTGGCAATGTTTAGTTTTCTTGAACTTGCAAGCAAGTAGTTGTTTTCGGCCAATATCTTAGCTGTTCTGTATCCTTTTCCCACCGAACCACGTACATGCATCCACTCAAAAGGATTGTACTTTACATGCAAACGTGGGGTCACAAAAGTTCCATAGCGAGAGCTGTAGTCTGCTCTCAATCCTCCCAATAGAATAAGCTTATCGTTTAAGTTGTAGGTATATTGGGCATAAACTCCAGGCACTGCTTCGCGGCGGTTGTTGTTGGTAGTTTCAAGTAGTTCCTTAAATTCATCGTAGTTTAAACTCGCTCCAGTGCTCAAGTTGTGCTTTTTTGAAAAGTCTTTCTCATAGAGCAAGCTTGCGTAAAGGTTCTTTTGAGTAACATCGTATTGCTTGGTGTCATACATCGACTTTTGATCGTGAATAGAAGCAGAAGCTATCAGTGCAACACTTTCGGCCAATTCGCCACTATCAATCACATAGGCTTGTTTGGTGTACAATTCGCCCCTGTTGGTTTTTAATGAAATCTCATACGGATTGGTAGTTACTTGCTCTGGATCTTGTCCTCCAGTTCTTTCTTCATGAATGAAGCGACCACCGTATTGCGACATATATTTGCCAGATTCATAATTCCAACGATTCATCAAGTTGAGTTGATTTGTTTTAGGGTAATCGAGGAAAGCATCATCGTTGTCATCATGACCTTTTGTGTCATTAGAGTAGTGAGCAAACAATCCAGTAGATAGTTTGTCGTTTACGTGCCAGCTGCCATCAGCATTCACTTCCATGCGTTGTGCATCGTTGGCAAACAAGTTGACAGAAAGTATATCAGCAGTGGTTGGTTTTTTGTATTCCACATTTATCTGTCCTGCCAATGCCTCATATCCGTTCTTCACAGACGAAGTTCCCTTAGAAATATAGATTCCATCCATCCAAGCTCCTGGCACATAGTCTAAACCAAAGGGTGAAGCTACTCCACGAAAGTTAGGATAGTTTTCTGTAAGCATCTGTACATAAGTGCCTGCAAGGCCCAGCAGTTTTATTTGTTTTGCTCCTGTTGTAGCATCGCTATAGGCCACATCTACTGATGGATTGGTTTCAAAACTTTCGCCAAGGTTGCAACAAGCTGCACGACAAATCTCGGCATAAGTAATCTTTTGCTCTTGCAATATAGAGGTTCTGTTGGCAATTGTACCCAAGCTGCGTTTGCTTATAACAACCTCTTGAAGTTCTATATCTTCTTTCAAAAATATAGTGAGCTCCTCTTTAGGGTCATCAATGTGTAAGCTTTGCGTAGAATATCCAGTATAGCTTACCAGTAAGTGTTCGTGTGATGTTGGTGCATCTATTTCAAAATAACCATCGAGGTTTGTAGTTGTACCTTTTTTTGATTTTTCCCAATATATATTTGCGCCAATTATAGGCTCTTTTGTTTCATCAAAAACATAGCCTTTTATTTTGTCGGCTGAGAAAACAGAAAATGATGAGATAAATAATAAGAATAATAGAATGTTCTTAGTCATAACTTTTAATTTAGTAATAAAACAGTGTTGTGTGTTTTTTTGCAAAACACAATTACATTCAAATAGGTATATCTATCCGAATGAAAGTTTAAAAACAGTTGTTTTACTGCTAAATTATAAGTGTTTCGAGCAATGAGAAGTAAACATGTTTGCTCAGGTTGGGAGGCTTTTGGCTTTGGGAGATATAGCCAGTAATGGTTTCGTCAAGCTCTTCTTTATTTAATTCGTAGAGCAGTGTTGTAAAATAGATATCTAATTGGTTGATAGCTATCTGGGTTTGATCTTGTTGTGTAGTGATGCTTTGTAGGTCTATGTCTAAACGTTCAAGACTACATTGTCCATGAGAATCTGAGCATAAAGCATCATTATTAACAATTTGTTCAGATTGGCAAACTTCGTGATGTATGTCACAGCATTTACTTTCTACAATTGCCTCTATGCCATAAGTCTGGCAGTCTTCACAACAGAATGAATAAGCATTTATCCCCGAACCAGCATACGTGATTACGATAGCCAGCAGGACAGTTAATGATACAGATAAAAACTTTTTCATATCACAAAGATAAACTAATTTGATTGAATGCAAAATATTCAAGGTCTTGTTTTTTGTGTAGACAAAGTACTTGTTATTTTTCTGTGTCTGCTATTTCCTTCAAATATTCATAAGTTGCAGCCTGGGCTCTTACTTTAGGTTGGTTGTTTGTCTTGTATATATTATTTAGATTTTCGTCTATCTGGCATGCTTTTACATTGTCGTTTAATTGAATAGTTAAGATGTCCATTATTTGTTGACGATGTTTTTCACAATAAATTGGGAATCCAGTTTCAATTCGACGCCTCAAATTGCGTCCCATCCAGTCCGCAGAGGTGAGATAATAAGAAGGGTCTCCATTGTTGTGAAAGTACCATATACGGCTATGTTCTAAAAAAGAATCTACTATCCGCGTAATCTTTATATTTTTACTATAGGGTTGGTTGGGAACTAAGCAGCATATTCCCCTAATAATCAAATCAATCTCTACACCTGCAGTGCTTGCTCTATAGAGTTCAGTAATCATTTTTTTGTCTTGCAGGCTGTTCATTTTTAAGATAATGCGTCCTTTTCGTCCATTCTCTGCATGGGCTATCTCTTTGTCTATCATTGTTTGAAGCATGGGCAGCATGTTGAATTGAGCAACCAACAAATGTTCAAACCGTAGGGTTTGGGGTTTGCCTTCCAATATATTAAACAACTCGTGCATCTCCGTTATAATATCTATATTAGATGTTAGCAGTCCCATGTCGCTATAGATGCGGGCTGTTTTTTCATTGAAGTTGCCTGTACTTAAATAGGCATAACCTTTTATGGGAACTTCGGGGTCTTTGCTACGTTTCCGCACATAGGCCAGCTTGGCATGTACTTTCAATCCTGGCAAACTATATATAATCTTTATGCCTGCCTGATGCATGGCTTCAGCAGTGCGAAAATTGTTCTCTTCATCAAAACGGGCTTTCAGTTCCACAAATACAGTTACTTTCTTTCCGTTCTTCGCAGCACTTATTAGGCTATTTATTACCGCTGAATTTTCTGCTACTCTGTATTGTGTTACTTTTATCTCCAACACTTTAGGGTCGAATGCTGCCTGCATCAAAAACCGTATTAAATAATCGAAAGATTGGTAGGGGAAATACATCATCACATCTTTCTTGCGAAGCACGCGCAGTAGTGACGAGTTGTTTTCAAAATCTGGTACACGCAATGGTTCTGGTAGATCGGCAGTTAGTTTCTTGTTGCTGGGATTGGGGAGCTCCATCAAATCATCGAGGTTTAAGTAGCGTCCAGACGCCAACAGCTCCTCTTCTTCAATCTCATAGGTTTCTCTTAAATATTGCAAGAAGTAGTTGGGCATTGCTTTGTCATATTGAAAGCGTGTAACAGCTCCAATTTTTCTTTTCCGAACTTTCTTTAATATCTTTTCGGCAAGATTGGTGTAATCTTCATCTTCTACTGAAAAGTCTGCATCTCTCGATATTTTCAGGCTGTAGCATTCGCCCACTTTATAGCCAGGAAACACACTCGATAAGTTGGCTCTAATAATATCATCTATAAACATGATGTAATGCAACCCATTGTGCGAAGGCAATTCAAGAAACCGTGGCACCTTTGTGTGCGGTATTTTCATGATAGCATAGGTGTATTGACTCGGATCGGGTTCTACTCCTTTTTTCTTACGGGGCAACAAGCTAATTACCTGATAGATGCGTGCATCAAGTATGAAAGAGTGGATATAGTCTTTTTTAATAATCATAGGAGTGAGGTAGGGAAATACCTCTTCGTTGAAGTATTTGGTTGCAAAGTCGCGGTGAAAGGGCAGCACCTCATCCGATTGATGAAGAATGATATTGTTTTCTTTTAGTTCAGGAAGTATCTCTTCGTTAAATATTTTATAATACTCTTCCTCTTGGTGCATTACCTCGGTGTTTATTTCAGACAGTGTTTCTAATGCCTCTTCAACCGATTCTTCTTTAATGGCTTCCAATAGAGAACTGTGATAGCCCGAAACGCGCACTTGATAAAACTCTTCGAGATTGGACGAGAAGATGGACAAAAACTTGATGCGCTCATACACAGGAAGTGATTTGTCTTTTGCTTCAAGCAAAACACGGTAGTTGAACGATAGCCAACTTATATCTCTTTTAAAGTATTTGTATTTTGGTTTTCTAAGGTTCTCCATATATTTGTGTACTTTAATTTTTGCTACTATTGATGTTCATTAAGTACATCAATTGCTTGCATACTCTCACACTCTGTCATGATATGAACGTAAATTTAATAACTTTGTTTCAATAAAAAAATTAAGCATGAAGAAAATAGGACTTTTATCAGATACACACAGTCATTGGGACGATAAATTCACCACTCACTTTGAAGATTGCGATGAGATATGGCATGCCGGAGATATTGGCTCGCTTGAAGTGGCTAATAAGTTTGAGGCTTTTAGGCCTTTCCGTGCAGTGTTCGGAAATATTGATGGGCAAGAGTTACGTCAAGAATATCCCGAAGTGAATCGTTTTACATTGGAGGGGGTAGATGTGCTCATAACCCATATTGGGGGCTATCCTGGCAGATATGATGCCAGAATCAGAAGCACACTTTTTGCGAATCCTCCCAAGTTGTTTATATCTGGACACTCTCATATTCTAAAAGTAATCTTCGATAAGAAAATTCAGACATTGCACATGAATCCTGGTGCAGCGGGCATATATGGTTTTCATCAAGTGAGAACATTGCTCCGATTTGTGTTGGATGCGGGTGATATTCGAGACTTGGAGGTGATTGAGTTGGGAAAGAGGTAGTTTATGCTCACTCTTATTCACAATGACAATTACCTTGCTGGTACAAATCTCCATACTTGCACCTCTATCTTAATCTATTTCAAAACTAAATTCATCGTAAGATTCAGTGCGCCATGCATACTTTTGAGTTGTGGGTGATATTGCGAACAGTGGCGAAAAGGTCTTCACTTTCACGGTTTTGTTATCTGGCATAAACTCTAATATTCTAAGCCATCCATCACCACCATTGCCCATCCATCCGCCTCCAAGGGCTTGAGCATTGAATGTCATTTGCTGAACTTTTTTCCCAGCTGCGTTAGTGTCTGTCCTAAATGCTATGTGTGATCTAGCATTGTCGGGAGAGCCAATATGTCCCGAAAATACCATCTGTATATTGTGAGAGGGTTGTACCAGTTTTTCGAAAATGG
This sequence comes from uncultured Dysgonomonadaceae bacterium, assembly GCA_964437875.1. GTDB lineage: Bacteria > Bacteroidota > Bacteroidia > Bacteroidales > Dysgonomonadaceae > UBA2632. The sequence goes on along the minus strand of CAYTJC010000011.1, from coordinate 5,747 downwards.
CTTTCCCATAGTTTCCCTCTTCAATAGGATAATTTTCACGAACAATATGCTCATTATCTTGCTCAAGATAGGAGTGAGTAAGTAGTATTACTGTATGCTCTTTGTATTTATCTAATTGGGTGACACCTTTGGCCCAGTCAATTACCTTGTCTCTTGGGGCAAATTCAAGCGTGATAAACAACATTTTTCTACCATGAGGAGACGTCATTTCAAAAGCAGCATTCTCTTGGGTAGGAATACCTTCTGCATTGAGTGTAACCTCTCGTATAATCTTTCTGTTTTCGGGGTTCTTATCTATAGGGAAATATTGATTGAAGTTCGACTTCCGATTTTCAATGTTTTTAAAGCCATAATCATGATTTCCCAAAGCCGTTAAATAGGGCACTTCTCCATCAAGTATTGCAAAAGAACGAGCTACCGATTCCCATTCAAAATCCCGACTTATTGATAGAGTTCTTAAAATATAACCAAAACAATGAGGAGTTTGCTGTGGAATGCAAGTGGAGACAGAAACTTTATAAGAACGGGATGGAGTTTTCTACTTCACAGCAATTGAATCGGTATAGAGATTATGGGAAGAAAAAGAATGTGCCAGTGTTTATGGTACTTGGATTGGGAGGCGAAGGGGCTTCTCCTGACGAGCTATATGTTGTTCCTCTCAAAGACATTTCAAAACCTTTTATACATATCAGTGAGCTGGCAAAGTATAAGAAAGATAAGAAGACAAACTTTTTCTTTGATTTTAAGAAAGGTGAGTTGAGCTGATTTGAGAGCTAAGTGCTTTATGCTTGTGTTTAATAAGGGTTTACAAAACCGCACCAGCGGATATAAGACAACTCTTTCAAGTTGTCTTATACCAGCACAATAAAACAGGGGTTCTTGTGCATATCATAATTTTCTCTCTAAATATGGAGTGATGAAATCAAAAGCGTAGAGTGGAAGAAAATAAATTTGATGAATAAGGGTCTCACTCTTGGATCTATGCAACTATTAACTTGAAGGTTAATAATTGAGTACCTTTTATTTTCCCATAAATCACCCTCCTTCTTTTGTTCTCATCTTCCAATCATGCTATCTCTTTGTATTGAATCAGCGATCGCTGTATTGATAACGGAGTACGAAATGTGTGTAAGTGCTTGATATGCATTTAATTAATATTAGATTGATGAGCTTTTTATTATCTTCAACTCAAATACCACGTCACGTGTTCCTCTTATTTGCTTTAGTTTTTTATAACAACACGAAGCGTGTTATTCAAATAAATACCATTTATCTCCATTCTTGGAGGTCAATTGCTGTTTTATTTTTTGCTCTTTAACAAATGTGTGTATTGTTGTTGTTTTTTTATCTGTTTCTTTCCTATATCTGTATGCATTTAGGCCTATTGCTACTGAAAATATCTATGAAAGATCTTTATCATCTTCTGTTGTTGGTGGAAATAGAGCAACGGATGACACGTTGTTCTAATGTCACGTGATATAAGAGCAAATTACTGTCAATCCATTAAGGAAACTTAAGATAATTGACGGGTCTGAACCCTTTTGTTGATGTTTTAAAAGAAAGAAAGGCGGATAGAGCGGGAAGAGGTGTATAACATCAAACTAACAAAGTGTATCTATGTAAGCACATAAGCACCTACTATGCCCAACACACCAAGGAGAATAAGAATAGACCCCACAATGCGATTGAAGAATTTGAGAGATTGACGGTTGAAGTATCTTTTGAGTTTTGATACATAGGTGGTTATAAAAAACCACCATGCCAATGCTCCCAAGCCAATAGAAATGAGCCCTACTGCAAAAGTGAACCAGTTGGTATCAAGTGGACTATAATTGAAACGGGCAAACAGCGATATAAAAAGAAACACAATGGCTACATTGGAGAGGGTGAGGAAAAAAGCAGTGAAAAAATCGTGGTTGTAGCGTGTTTCTGGTGCACTTGTTGCAGGTTTCAGTATTTTGAGTGGGTTGGTAAAGAAAATAGCTACACCAAAAAGTATTATTACAAGACTTCCCACGATCTGTAGCAACAGCTCGTTGGCCTCCAAGAGGTCATGTACAAACCCCATACCAATAAGCGTTATGGAGGCATATATTAAATCGGAAACCATTGCACCCAATCCCGTCACAAACCCATGCATTCTCCCTCTGTTGAGGGTGCGTTGCACGCACAATATGCCAATTGGGCCCATGGGTGCAGATACAATTACACCAATGATAATTCCTTTAAATATAGTTTCAATCATGCGTTGAGGCTATTTTTTTATGAGCCAAGTTAGGTAGTTATTACAAGAAAGAAGCATCTATTTGCTTTCTTCTTCACTCTTATTTTATGAGAAATCTGCTAATGTAAATATTCCTATTTTAAGTAATTGAGAGCGTATAGTTTAAATCTCTTTTATGTATGGCAAACACGTTTAAAAGTTGTGTTCCATATCTTGCAAATAGTCTGCAAAGATACGTCCAATAATTAAAACATACAAAATGAAGAGAAAATTAGATGGGAATCATCTCTTTTCATTAACTTTGCAGTTAATAATTTAGGGATATACGTTTACATATCTCTACTTCAATTCCCAAATAAACAAGTAGGCAATGATATCATTTTTCAAAACTCCTTCACAAAACATTATTGCGGTTCAGTCTGGCTCCGCACTTTCTCAAGAAGACATTAGTAAGTTGAACTGGCTTTTTGGCAATGCTAAGATGCTGGATGATAAAGAAATAAACGGACCATTTATTGGACCTCGTCGCGAAATGATAACTCCATGGAGTACTGGCGCTGTTGAGATTACTCAAAATATGGGCGTGAAAGGTATTCTAAGAATAGAAGAGTATTTTCCAACAGATTCCACTGATGGTCATGATCCAATGCTTCAACATGTGTATAATGAGTTGAATCAACGACTATTCGATATTGATATCGAACCCGAACCGATTTATCACATAGACGATATAGCTTCTTACAACAAGCAAGAGGGCTTGGCACTTAGCGATGAGGAGATAGATTACCTTGAGGGTGTGAGCAAAAAGATGAACAGAAAGCTTACAGATGGCGAGGTGTTTGGTTTCTCGCAAGTGAACTCAGAGCACTGTCGTCACAAAATATTTAACGGTCTGTTCATTATTGATGGAGTGGAAAAAGAGAGTTCGCTCTTTCAGCTCATCAAAAAAACATCGGCTGTTAATCCTAACATATTGGTGTCTGCATATAAAGACAATGTTGCATTTGTTGGAGGACCCACTATAGAGCAGTTTGCCCCGCTGAGTGGCCACAAGGCCGACTATTTTGCTACAAGAGAAATGGACAGCGTTCTGTCACTCAAAGCAGAAACACATAACTTTCCTACAACCGTAGAGCCTTTCAATGGAGCTGCAACTGGAACGGGTGGAGAAATTCGCGACAGACTGGCTGGAGGGAAAGCTTCTTTGCCATTGGCAGGAACTGCTGTATATATGACTTCTTATCCAAGATTAGAGTCTGGCAGACCTTGGGAGGAGGCTATCAATCCCAGAAAATGGTTGTATCAGACTCCCGAACAGATATTGATAAAAGCATCTAACGGTGCATCTGACTTTGGTAACAAGTTTGGCCAACCACTTATTTGTGGTTCGGTACTAACATTCGAACATGCCGAAAATGACAAGAAGTATGGCTTCGATAAAGTAATTATGCTTGCTGGAGGTATTGGTTTTGGTAACAAACACGATGCAATAAAAGGCGATCCAGAGCCAGGCGAAAAAGTTGTGGTAATGGGTGGCGACAACTACCGTATTGGTATGGGGGGCGGTGCAGTATCATCAGTTAATACGGGTGAGCTTTCATCGGGAATTGAACTCAATGCTGTGCAACGTGCCAATCCTGAAATGCAAAAACGTGTGGCCAATGTAATCAGAACATTGTCTGAGTCAAACGAAAATCCAATTGTATCTATTCACGACCATGGAGCAGGTGGTCATTTAAACTGTCTCTCTGAATTGGTTGAGGCAACGGGTGGTAAGATAGATATATCAAAACTTCCTATTGGCGATAGCACTCTTAGTGCAAAAGAGATAATTGGTAACGAAAGCCAAGAGCGCATGGGGATGCTGGTGAAGAAACAAGATATAGAGAAAATAGAAAAAATAGCAGAACGCGAACGTGCACCGTTTTATGTGGTGGGTGAAACTACCGACGACATGAAATTTACTTTCGAACAGCCCGATGGAAACTGTCCCATTGACATGGATCTGGAAGATTTCTTTGGTAAGCCTCCTGTTACTGTTATGGACGATAACACTGTGGAAGAGTCATACGAAACTCCCGAATACGATGTTGAGGAGTTGGAAACTTATCTTACCAATGTACTCAAGTTGGAAGCTGTTGCATGTAAAGATTGGTTGACAAACAAAGCCGACCGCTCTGTGAGTGGAAAAGTGGCTCGTCAGCAATGTCAAGGCGAAATTCAACTACCGCTAAGTGATATGGGTGCTGTAGCATTAGATTATCGCGGATTTGCTGGTATGGCAACTTCTATAGGACATGCACCACAAGTGGCAATGATAGACCCTGGAGCAGGTTCGGTAGTTTCTATTGCAGAGGCTCTCACCAATATTGTATTTGCACCACTTACCAATGGTTTGTCGGGTGTATCGTTGAGTGCCAACTGGATGTGGCCTTGCCGCAACCCTGGAGAAGATGCACGATTGTATGCTGCAGTAGAAGCTTGTTCAGATTTTGCTTGCAATTTAGGTATCAACATTCCTACTGGAAAAGATTCGCTATCGATGACACAGCAGTATGAAGACGAGAAAGTGTTGTCGCCTGGCACCGTAATTATATCTGCTGCCGCTGAGGTGAAGAATATTCGTCGCATTGTATCGCCAGTGTTAGCATTCATAAAAGGTACTTACTTATACTATATAGACTTTTCGTTTGATGCTTTTAAGCTTGGTGGTTCTGCTTTTGCACAAACATTGAATAAGGTGGGAGACGAAGCACCTACTGTAACAGATACAGAATACTTCAAAAATGCATTTGCTGCTGTGCAAGAACTTGTGAACCGCGGTTTGGTTATTGCTGGTCATGATGTGTCGGCTGGTGGTATGATTACTGCTATGCTCGAAATGTGTTTTGCCAATACAGAGGGAGGGTTAGATGCTCGTTTAGATAAAATACGTCACTCAGATTTGATAAAGATATTGTTCTCAGAAAATCCAGGTGTGTTGGTACAAGTGAAACACCACCATTTAGTTGAGAAAATACTGGATGATTATGGTGTGGGTCATGCTATTGTGGCTCGTCCTATCGAAGAGCGTAAACTCATAATCGAAAAGGATGAGTTTAGAAAAGAATTTGATGTGGATCAACTACGCGATGTGTGGTACAACACTTCTTATCTTTTAGACCAAAAACAAAGTGGTGAAAAAGCTGCCAAAGCACGCTTTGATAACTATAAGAAACAACCCCTCAAGTTTGAATTCAATGCCAATTTCTATGGTAAGATGCCAGAAATGGGTTTAGATCCCGATCGTAAAGAAGCGTCTGGTATTAGAGCCGCCATTGTGCGTGAAAAAGGCACAAATGGTGAACGTGAAATGGCCTATGCTCTGCACCTTGCAGGTTTTGATGTGAAAGATATACACATGACAGACCTTACTTCAGGTCGCGAAACATTGGAAGATATCAACATGGTTGTTTTCTGTGGTGGCTTCTCCAACTCAGATGTGTTTGGCTCTGCCAAAGGATGGGCTGGTGGTTTCTTGTAT
>CAYTJC010000010.1:0-16167 GCA_964437875.1 uncultured Dysgonomonadaceae bacterium | reverse complement strand
TTTTGCAATACGGCATGTTTGGGATGCTTACAATAGTTAGTTGTTTTTTTACAAATCATTAGAAGATGCGCCATATAACAGTCAGAAATCAAATTGTAGGGCTACAATTTGACGTTAATCTGTTGAAAATGCAATCTACGGTTGTGGAAATGTCTTGAATTGCTAAAACGGCTCATTTTAAGAATAATATTGAAAGTAAAAGGCGTAAATAGAGAAAAAGTAACCTAAGATTCAAGAACGGACTGATGAAAAGAAAATCTTTACATCAGGTATTGGGTTTTTATGACATGAATGGCCAATAAATGGCCATCAAATTGAGTTTTATGTGATTTTAAACATTTTGCAGGATGTGGATACAAGTTTTATCTGTTAAAAACCAAATTGTAGACCTACAAAATGTTTTGATCTAATAAAGCCATAGATTGTAAACAAGTCCGTTCACTACTTTTGGTGAGCAGGAGTTTTGTAATACGATAATCGATTTTGAGTATCGTTGTTTTAGTATTTACATTTTTAGAATAAATTAATTCCAAACTTAAACCTCGTACTCTCCTAATAAATATGTAATTTTGTACAATTGTGTCTTTAAATTGCAAAATTATGAAGCAGATTTAAAAGAAAGTCGTTTCGTTTTATGTTACACATACCAGCAAGCTATATTAAAATATGACAGTTCTATACGAAGATAATCACCTTATAATTGTAAACAAAGCATCATCCGAAATTGTGCAAGGCGATAAAACGGGAGATAAGCCAATGTCCGAGATGGTGAAAGAGTATTTAAAGGAAAAGTACAACAAGCCAGGTAATGTATTCTGTGGGGTAACTCATCGTTTAGACCGACCTACAAGTGGAATTGTTGTTTTTGCTAAAACGAGCAAGGCTTTGCCGAGGCTCAATAAGATGTTTAGAGATAATGAAGTAGGAAAAACATATTGGGCTATTGTACAAAGTTGCCCAGAAAGTAGAAAAGGCACGCTAATACACTATCTTGTGAAAGATGAAAGGAAGAACAAATCGTCAGCCTATAATACAGAGAGAGCAAACACTAAAAAAGCAATTATGCAATACTCTGTAATTGCTGAATCTGATAATTATTTTTTGCTTGAAGTGCAGCTCCAAACAGGGCGTCATCATCAGATACGTGTTCAGTTGGCCAAAATTGGTAGCCCTGTTAAAGGTGATTTAAAATATGGGGCCAAACGATCTAATCGCGATGGAAGTATAAGTTTACATGCCCGATGTATTTCTTTTGTACATCCAGTTTCGCAAAATAAAATAGATATAACGGCACCTGTGCCTGATGATAACCTGTGGAGAGCATTTGAGGAAAGTGTAGGAGCGAAATTTGATAGATAATAAATATGCGTTGCTACTGTGAGAAGAGGCTTTAGGCATACTATTTAGGGTATATAGTATGTTTTCGTCACTTTCTTTTTTTGTTTTGATATAAAAATCATACATTTGTAAGCATTAAATATAATTAAAATAAAACAGATATGAAACCAACTTTATTAGTATTAGCAGCTGGCTTAGGAAGCAGGTACGGCGGATTGAAACAGTTAGACGGATTGGGTCCAAATGGTGAAACAATTATGGATTATTCGATTTATGATGCTGTGAATGCAGGATTCGGTAAAATAGTTTTTGTGATTCGTGAATCGTTTGATAACGAGTTTAGGGAGAAAGTTGCAAAAAAATACGAACATTTACTTCCTATCGAAATTGTTTACCAAGAGTTAGACAATTTACCTGAAGGTTTTGAGTTGAATCCCGATCGTGTAAAACCATGGGGAACTAATCATGCATTGATGATGGGTAAAAGTGTTATTAATGAACCTTTCGCAGTAATTAATGCAGATGATTTTTATGGTAGAAAAAGCTACCAAGTGATTTGCGATTTCTTATCGAAGCTCGAAAATAGCGAAAATAAATATTGCATGGTAGGGTATAGAGTTGGAAATACTTTGTCGGATAGTGGTACTGTGGCACGTGGTGTTTGTGAAACTGATGAGAATAGTAATCTTACAGGTATTGTAGAGCGTACACAAATAAAAAGAATTGATGGGGTTGTAAAGTTTTTGGACGAAAACGAAGAATGGATATCTCTTCCTGATAACAAACCTGTTTCGATGAATATGTTTGGTTTTACTCCTGACTATTTTAAATACTCTGACGACTTTTTTGTAGATTTTCTAAAAGAAAATGATGAGAAGTTGAAAGCTGAGTTTTTTATCCCAACGTTGGTAAATGACTTAATTGTTGATGGTAAAATAGAGATGCGTGTTTTAGATACAACTTCACAATGGTTTGGAGTAACATATCAGGAGGACAGACCTTTTGTAGTAAGTAAATTTAAAGAACTGGTAGATAAAGGCGATTATCCATCTCCTCTATTCTAGATTGTATTAAACTGTTCTAAATAAAAAATATCATCTGCTCTTTATTTAGTAAAGCTTTTTATCCATTTGTTAGTTTGCTGACTAAATCTACAAATTAGTTTTAGAAACTGGTCAGTCTTCACAAAAAAACGAAAATTGAGCCTAAATATTAACAGCTAAGGTGATTTCACTTATTATTTACAGTTATATGTTTTATAACACGTTTATTTCAATTCATAATTGATATAGATGTGTTATTTTTACACGAATTTGTAAAACATATAACTAATAACATATATAGATATGGATTCTACTGAAACTAATACAAAAAGCGGACTCGTTGTTGAAGAGTTCAAAAAAGTAATTGATAGCAAAAAAGTAAATCTCTTTATTCTTACTAACAAGAATGGATGTGAGTTGACTGTCACTAATTACGGTGCGAAAATAGTATCGCTCATGGTTCCAGATAAAAATGGAACTCTGGTTGATGTTGTTACTGGTCATGACTCAATTGATGCTTATTTAAGCTCAGAAGAACCTTACTTTGGAGCAGTGTGTGGACGAACTGCAAATAGAATTGCTAATGGAAGCTTCACCCTCGAGGGTAAAACTTATACATTGGCTGTTAATAATGGCCCTAATAGTTTGCATGGTGGCATCAAAGGCTTTAATGCAGTGGTTTGGGATGTGAAGGAAGTTTTGGGGAATTCTATCAAATTACAATATTTATCTAAAGACGGTGAGGAAGGATATCCTGGCAATCTAACTGTTACTGTTACCTATACTATTACCAGCGAAAATGCTGTGATTATAGACTATAGTGCTACTACAGATTTGCCAACTATTCTTAACTTAACCAATCATTCTTATTTTAATTTATCGGGTGCAGGTGATCCTTCTATCAATGATCATGTGTTGACTATTAATGCAAACACTTATCTTCCTACTGATGCAACTGCCATTCCTTATGGCCCAGCAGAAGATGTGAAAGGAACTCCTATGGATTTCACTACACCTCATACAATAGGATCTAGAATTGACGAAGATTTTCAACAACTATTGTACGGCAAAGGTTATGACCATACATATGTGTTGAATAAGAAATACAAAGATGAGTATTCATTTTGTGCCCGATGCGAGTCCCCAAAAACTGGAATACGCATGGATGTTTATACCTCAGAACCAGGTATGCAATTATATACTGGTAACTGGATGACAGATAAATTAACTGGTAAAAATGGAGCTAAATATCCCGAGCGAGCAGCCGTTTGTTTCGAAACACAACATTACCCTGATAGTGTAAATAAACCAGAATATCCAACAACTGAACTTCATCCTGGCGATACATTTAAATCGAAAACTGCTTTCAAGTTTACTGCACAAAAATAAAAAACTAAAAAAATACTTAGGTACACATATATCAAATCAATTAATAATAATTTTTTTAAAATGAACAAACTAAAAACAAATTCAAAAAACTATTTGGGCCCATTCATCACGATGGTGATTTTGATGTCCCTTGTAGGATTGATTACAAGCATCAATCAACAATTTCAGGGACCAATGCAAGCCGCATACCTAAAGCAAGCGGGCGACCTGAAGAATACATTGACTACGCTTATTAATTTCTCCTTCTTTTTGGCATACCTAGTGATGGGTAATGTAGCTGCAAAAACCATTGACAAAGTGGGTTATCGTGGAGCTCTTATTCGTGGTTTAATTATTCTTCTTGCTGGATTCTCACTTTTTGAGCTATCAGCATTTCAGTTCACATCGTCTGGTAACACGGTTACTATTGCGGGTGCAACAATTCCTTATGCTTATTTTATTTTCCTTCTAGGATCGTTTGTTGCTGGTACAGCTTTGACTTATTTGCAAGCTGCAATTAATCCTTATTTAGTTGCAAGTAAAGTTCCCGGAACTAGTGGTGTGCAACGCCAAACTATAGCAGGAGCAGGAAACTCGTCTATGACAACTATTGGACCTCTCATTGTAGCTTTCTTAATCTTTGGGGGTAAAGAAGCGGATGAAATTAAAGTGAGTTCACTTTTCGTACCTCTCGCTGTTCTAATTGGAATTGTAGCAATTTTGGCAATTGTATTGAAAAATTTAAATTTACCAGATATCGAAGGAAGTACTGCAGCTAAAGACGAAACATTACCTAAGAGTGTGTGGAGTTTTTCTCACTTAGCACTTGGTGTTGCAGCAATTTTCTTTTATGTAGGTGTTGAAGTTGCTGTTGGTGCAAATATCAATCTTTACGCTATTTCAATGACAGATGCAGATGGTAATAGTTTATACACAATTGCCGAAGCTGCTAAAATGGCCTCTCTCTATTGGGGTGGTATGCTTGTAGGACGATTACTTGGTAGTTTTGTAAGTAAAGTTTCTGCAAATGCGCAATTATTAGTTGCTTCTATTGCTGCAGGTATCCTAGTAGTTTTGTCCATGATGACTGGAAATCCATGGTTGCTTGTAGGTGTAGGTTTATTCCACTCTATTATGTGGCCTGCAATTTTTGCTTTAGCTATTGAAGGTTTAGGTAGATATATATCTAAAGGTTCTGGTGCATTAATGATGGGTGTTGTAGGTGGAGCTATCTTGCCATTCACACAAGGAATTTTTGCCGATGTGCTTGGTAACTGGAGCTTTACATGGATAATAGTGATAATAGGTGAAATTTACTTAGTTTACTATGCGCTTTACGGATATAAAGTAAAACAACGCGACGACCAAGTTGCAGCATAAACAAATACGTACATTTAAAAATAATTTTAGGTGTAACTTATCAAATGCTTAAAGCATTTGATAAGTTTACCAAAATAAAAATAATACTTCATATAGATTATGACAAAAGATACAGTACTTAATAAGTTTAAAGAACACTTTGGAGATCACACTCCAGAAATTTATACTTCTCCAGGTAGAGTAAATTTAATTGGTGAGCATACAGACTATAATGGAAGTTTTGTTTTTCCAGGAGCAATTGACAAAGGTATGATTGCAGCTATTAGATTGAACGGAACAGATAAGATAACTGCTTATGCATTAGACTTGAATGAGAAGTCTGAGTTTGGCTTGAACGAAGAAGATTTACCTAAAGAGGGATGGGCTAAGTATATTTTTGGTGTTTGTAGAGAAATTATTAAAAGAGGAGGAAAAGTAGTAGGATTTGACACTGTTTTTTCGGGTGATGTTCCATTAGGAGCTGGTATGTCTTCTTCTGCAGCATTAGAAAGCACATATGCTTTTGGACTAAACGAGATGCTAGACTTAGGTATTGATAAATTTGAATTAGCTAAAATTGGTCAAGCTACAGAGCACAACTATGTGGGTGTGAAATGTGGAATTATGGATCAGTTTGCTTCTCTTTTTGGTAAAAAAGGCCATTTAATTCGTTTGGACACAAAATCTATGGAGTATGAGTACTATCCATTTGATCCGAAAGGATATAAATTAGTGCTTTTAGATACACGTGTTGCTCATGAGTTAGCATCGTCAGCATACAACAAACGTCGTGAGTCGTGCGAAAGAGCTGCAAAAGCTATCAGCAAGAATCATTCGCAAGTAGAGTTTTTGAGAGATGCTTCAATGGAAATGCTTAATGAAGTCAAAAACGATATTACTGAGGAAGACTACATGCGTGCACAATATGTAATTGAAGAAACACAGCGTGTACATGATGTATCTGATGCATTGCAAAGACATGATTATGAAACTGTGGGTCAGAAAATGTATGAAACACACCATGGTATGAGCAAGCTTTATGAAGTTAGTTGCGAAGAGCTAGATTTTTTGAATGACTTAGCAAAAAAGCACAATGTTACTGGTTCACGTGTTATGGGTGGTGGTTTTGGTGGTTGTACAATCAATTTAGTGAAAGATGGTTTGTACGATCAGTTTATCATTGATGCTAAAGCAGATTTTAAAGAAAAGTATGGTCATGAACCAAAAGTTTATGATGTTGTTATAAGTGACGGAGCACGTAAACTCTAACTACTTAACCTTATTTATTTTTTGAAGAAGTTGGATATCTGTGCACAAACATAGATTTTCAACTTCTTTCATTTAAAAGAAACTTAACTATGAGGGGTCAGTATTATAAAAATAAATCGAAATTTCTAGTAGCAGCCGACTGTATTATATTTGGTTTTAAAAACAAAGAGCTTCATGTCTTGCTTACACGGAGGCCAGTAGAGCCAATGGCAGGAGAATGGTCATTGATGGGTGGTTTTGTATCAGAAAATGAAAGCTTGGAAGATGCAGCAAAAAAAGTCCTTTTTGATTATACACAGCAAAAAGGTATTTACATGGAACAGGTAAATGCTTACGGTGACATTAATAGAGACTCAGGAGGGCGTGTAATATCTGTTGCATTTTATGCACTAGTGCGTTTGGAAGAATTTGATACAAGTTTAGCTAAAAAGTTTGATGCACGTTGGATTAATATAAAAAAACTTCCAAAGTTAACCTTTGATCATAATAAAATGATTGAAGATGCATTAACCCTACTTCAATTTAAAGTTTCTATGCAACCAATCATTTTTAAATTCTTTGATGAAAGATTTACCTTGCCTGCTTTGCAAGATTTGTATGAAGCCATTTATCAACGGGAAATTGATAAACGAAACTTTAGAAAGAAAATTGCCTCTATGGATATTCTAGATAAACTGGATGAGAAAGATACACTATCGTCCAAAAGAGGTGCCTTCTATTATATTTTTAACGAAGATAAATATGAAGAACTATTAGATAGTGGCAAATATTTCTCTTTGTAGAAAATCGAGAACAGATATTTTATAGCATGTTTCATAAAACGCAAGGAATAGTACTTAGTATTACTAAATACAACGATAGATTCTCAATAGCTCAAGTTTTTACTTCAGATTTTGGACGAATAGCTTACATGTTACCAATTTCGAAAAGTAAAAAGCCTAAAATTAACCAAGCTCTTTTTTTTCCTTTGTCAGTAATTGATATTGAAGTGGAGCACTTTCCGTTGAGACAAATACATCGTTTGAAAGACGTACACCGTCAATTTCCTTTGTATTCAATAAATATAAATGTTGTGAAGTTATCTATTGCTTTCTTTTTGTCTGAGTTTCTTACAAAAGTTTTGCAGGAAACCAATGAGAATAAGATTGTATTTAACTTTATCAAAGAATCTATTATTTTTCTTGAAGATATGCGTGAAGGATTGGCTAACTTTCATCTTACTTTTATGTTTAACCTAGCACAGTTTTTAGGAATAAGCCCTAATTTAGATGATTATAGTGCAAGCTCTCATTTCGATTTTATGAATGGAGAGTTCATTTATGGCAAACCCTTGCATGGCCATTTTTTGAACTTAAAACAAAGCAGCTTCTTGAATGCTTTTAAACGGATAAACTATTCTAACATGCACCTCTATAAATTGTCTCAAAGCGATAGGAACAGTATTATAAACTATATGCTGGAATATTATAGAATACACGTTTACGATTTTACTGAAATAAAGTCACTTGAGGTTTTACGTGAATTGTATTAAGATGGGATAGTTTGTTTATGATCATATAAGTAAAACAGAAAATATAGTAACTACTAAGCTATTTTTTTAATAAGCTTATCCTATCAATGCACTTTCTCAACTATCTTTTGATATTATCAACACTATGAAATAAGCGCCTTTTATCATCTTAAAACTCCATGAAGAGAGATCAGGCTTCTTGTTTTCCATAAGTTTATTTGGTATAGCAATCCCTATATTCTTAAAAAACATGTGACAATTAGAATTCCACATCATTTTTTATTCTATTTCCATTAAAACTATGGGCAAAGATTGTCTCTTTCAGTTTTTTTATTTGTATCAAACCTAAATACATACGGAAAGAGTAACTAGAATTACCAAAAACAATAGCATTACATACATTAGTCAAAGAAAAAATGATAAATTATTGATTGACCTCCAAAAGCTAATAAATATTTAAAATAATATGAGTGTCACACTTTATAGGGATGTGAAAAGACTGCTGGAAATTAAAATACTATGCATTATTGAATTCTAAAAAACGAGGAAATTAGGATTTCCATGAAGAGATAAAGCTAAATTATGTGTTTCCTAGTTTTTCTGTTTATATGAGTTTTTTGGATTTTGTGTTTGCAGTTAGCAAATATTACTTTCGCTATTTAAGACTCTATTGTATTTTCATGTAATGTCAATTTGCAAATTATAGGCTGCAGCTTTTTTTATTCACTTGTAGAAGTGCCAATTGACAGGTTAAAAACAAATCTTATGTTTACAATTGGATGTTGATCTGTTGAAAACTCAATCTACGGTCGTGGAGATGTTTTGAATCGATAAATTTGCTCATTTTAAGGCTGATATTGAAGGATAAAGGACATGAATAAAGAAAGATCAATTTAAGATATAAGAATTGGCTGACAAGAAAAAAATTAAGGAGGTGGTGGGGATTTTTATGACGTGAATACCCAATAAATGGGACTCAAAAGTAGAATTATGTGATTCCTCATATTTTGTAGGTAATGGATGCAACTTTCCACTGTCAAAAACGTAATCTTAGTCTTGCAAAATTTTTTAGCCTAATAATGCAATATATCTAAGATGGGAATGTAGTGGGCTGTATAATAAAGAGTTATTCGGAATTATGAATAATATAAAACAAGGATATACTTCTGCGAGTGATTCTTTTCTTTTCCGAATTTTTGTAGTTGCTTAAAAATTATCCTAGCACTTATAATAGGCATGATTATTTTCGCTCAAAAGTTCTGTAAACTATCGTTCTACCTTTTGTTTCTACAGTAAAATCTTTTCCTAGAGACTCGTTCAGGGTTCCTTTCCACCAATTATCTAATATCATCTTATCTAGTGGATACTTTAAATTGTGCGATGTGATTGGATTATTGTCTATATTAAAAATAGAAACTTGTTGGCCTCGAGAACTTATAAACTTAGTTGCAGTAGTTATGGGTGTAAATATTCCGTAGTCGGTAATCAATTCCACTTCTACGCCCTTCATATATTCTAATAAAAGAGAGATGTTGCCTAATGTGTGATCTTCTCTTTTACCAGTTGCGGCAACAACTTTTAATCTTTTTAATCCTTTCTCGATACAATAGTTTACTGCTTTGGTGAGGTCATTAGTATCTTGATCGGTATATAGATTAAGTAAGTGTGCATATTTTTCTTTCAATACAGGAGAAATAGAATCACCATCTCCTATAATGATATTGGGCATGATATGATTATTTAGAGTCGCTGTTAGAGCCCCATCAAGACAAATAGTGTATGAAGCTTTCTTTATACATAGCTTTGGAATCTTGTGAGTTGGAAACTCACCGTTTGCAATAATGACAGTATATTCACTGTTTAGGTCATTTATTATCATGAGGTTGAAATAATTTTCCATATAGCATCTACCCAATAGTTGTTTGCATTGAGGGATGGTATAAATATAAACTCTTCTCCTCCAGCTTTGAAAAAAAGTTCTCGAGCTTCTATTTCTATGTCATACAAAGTTTCTAAGTTGTCAACAGGAAATCCAGGAGCTAGAATTACAATTTTCTTCCATCCTAGTTTAGGTAAGTCAGCAATGTCTTTATCTAGAAATGGTTTTAACCAACCTTTGCCTCGTTGCGAGGAATAAAACAGCAGAGATTTATTTGGATTGACTTCTAATTTTTTAGTCAATAATTGATTTGTTTCTTTCAGTTGATATACATAGTCAAATTCTTTTCCTTTTCTCCAAGCTTTTTCTACTTGGTGTACAGGCAAACTATGATATGAGAAAACTAATCGGTCAAAATTGTTTGTTAAGTATGGCTTTACGTGTGTTGCTAGAGCATCTATGTAAGCAGGATGATTGTAGTATGGTTTTATTATTTTAATTTCAAAAGGATAAGTGTTGTCATTGTATATACGATTGATTTCATCATTAGATGTTTGTGTTGACGATTGTGCATAGTGGGGTAAGAGTGGAAATACAATAACTTTAGTTAGGCTGGGACACTTTTTCAGTAAGGTATCGAATGCTGACTTTATAGAGGGTGATCCGTAACGCATGGCAATTTCAACTGGGACATTCTTTTGTTGTTCCATCTTTTTGCCAAGTTGTTGCATATAATATAGAATTGGAGAGATTATGGGTTCTTTTTTTCTCCAAATAAGTGAGTATTTTTGTAATGATTTAGCTGCACCCAATGGAGCAATCACTTGTCGAGCAAGTAGTTTAGATGCAGGTTTAAATTTATCTAATACTAAAGGGTCAGAAAGCATATCGCCAATAAATTGTTCAACAGCTTGTTTTGAGCAATTAGCTGGTGTGCCTACATTTAGAAGTATTATCCCTATCATTTAAGTCAGTTCTATTAATTTATTTCACAAAAGTTTCTAAAAGCTTTGTTTTGTTAGTTGGTGTAATAATTATTTTCTGTGTATCTGCTGGAATTAGTAGTGTTTCTCCTTTGCTCAATGTTATTTTATTTTGCTTGTTATCCTCTATTGAACATTGGCCATAAAGGCACATATAAATTATAAAAGAGTCTATTTTTGAAATATCTTTAGTAAAAACTTGATCGAGTTGGAGTAGGTTTGTTGTAAAATATTCGCAACTTACGAGTTCATTGGTCTCGTTTGCAATTGTTTTGTATTGAGTTTTGTATGAATCATATACTGTGTAGTCGATTGCATTCTTAGCAAGTTCTGTATGTAACTCCCTTGTATTACCTTCTGCGTCTTTTCTGTTGTAATCATAAATGCGGTAGGTAATATTGGATGTTTGCTGTATTTCTGCAACAAAACAACCTCTTCCTATAGCATGAACTCTTCCTGCAGGAATGAAAAAGACATCTCCTTTTTGTACAAAGTGCTTTTGGAGTGCATCAGTGAATGTGTTATTTTTCACTTTTTCTATATATTGTTTTGGAGATATTGCGTCTTTTAAACCTGAGAATATAAAAGCTTCAGGCTCTGCGTCTACAATATACCACATCTCAGTTTTTCCAAATGAGTTATGTCGTTCTTTGGCTAATTTGTTATCGGGATGTACTTGAATTGATAAATCATCGTGAGCATCTATAAATTTGATGAGTAGTGGAAACTTATCACCAAACTTTTCATATACTTTTTCACCTACCAATTTGCCTTTTGCCTTTTTTATTAATTTATCTAGAGGTTTGCTTGCTAAATCTCCGTTCTCAATGATCGATACGTTTCCTTCAACAGCTGATATTTCCCAGCTTTCGCCTATACCAGTTGCATCTTTCTTTAAATTTTTAAATTTGGATATTTCGTTACCACCCCAAATATTTTTTTTAAGTATTGGCCTAAATTTTAATGGATATAATGTCATATCGTATTATTTTTATTTACTTACTTACTTTTTGTAGAACAACTGCTGTATGAGCTGGAATATAGATTCTGAGATATCCTTTGTGTTCTTTTTTATATAATTCGTCGAAATGTGAAAAGTGGTGCAGAGTATCATCAGTTAGTCCAAAACCTCCAAAACGTTTTTCATCCGTGTTTAAAACTACTTTATACTCTCCTTCAGGAACAAGCATGCCATAATCTGTGAATGATTGAGTAGGATTAAAGTTGTAGATAAAAATTAAATCTTTACGCATATATGCCAACATATTATCTTTTTTCTTTTCCCAAATTTTTATTATTGGTGAATCTTGAAAGTCCTTTTCTGATTTTATTAATGATAGCATTTCTTTATCAAAATCACCCATATAGTGATATTTTAAAGTTGAGTTCTCGTCAAGACTCCATTGTCTGCGTGCATATTTGTATGACCAGTCATTTCCTTCTCGTGGAAAATCTACCCATTCAGGATGTCCAAATTCATTGCCCATAAATGTTAGATATCCTCCATTTATAGTTGAAACTGTGACCAATCTTATCATTTTATGTAGCGCTATGCCTCTATCAACTATCATAGATGGAGTAAACTTAGACATAAACCAATACATATCCTTGTCGATAAGTCTGAAAATAAGGGTCTTGTCACCTACTAAAGCTTGGTCATGACTCTCTACATAAGAAATGGTTTTTTCATCGGCTCTTCTGTTTGTGACTTCCCAGAATATGGCTGATGGATCCCAATCTTCGTCTTTGAGTTCTTTAATTGTTTTAATCCAAAAATCGGGAATGTTCATTGCCATGCGGAAGTCAAAGCCATATCCTCCTTTGTTTGGTTCAACAGCTAAACCAGGCATTCCACTAACCTCTTCTGCTATTGTAATTGCATAAGGATTCACTTCGTGAATCAATTTGTTGGCGAGTGTTAAGTAACAAATTGCATCTAAATCTTGCTTGCCATTATAGTAGTTGTCGTATCCTATAAAAGATTCTTCTAAGCCATGGCTATAGTATATCATAGATGTGACTCCATCAAAGCGGTATCCATCAAATTTAAAATCTTCTAGCCAGTATTTGCAATTGGATAGTAGAAAGTGCATCACTTCATCTTTGCCATAATTGAAACAAAGAGAATCCCATGCTTTATGTATACGTCTATCGTCGCCATGAAAATATAAATCGTATGATCCGTCAAGTCGCCCCAATCCTTCAGTTTCGTTTTTTACCGCATGCGAATGTACAATATCCATAATAACAGCAATACCCATTCCGTGTGCTTCATCAATTAGTTGGCGTAGTTCATCGGGAGTTCCGAAACGAGATGATGGAGCGAAAAAGCTTGAAACATGATAGCCAAATGAACCATAATAAGGATGTTCTTGTATGGCCATTAGTTGAATTGTATTATATCCTTTTTCTTTTACTTTTGGAAGGATGTTTTTCCTGAAATTATTATAGGTGCCTACTCCTTCTTCCTCAGAAGCCATACCTATGTGGCTTTCATATATAAGGATTGGCGAAGTAGAAGGAACAAAATATTTGTTTTTATACACGTATTTGTTTTCGGGTTCCCATACTTGACCACTAAATAAGTGTGTTTGACCGTCTTGCACAACATGTTTGCACCAAGCAGGTATCCGTTCTCCTGACCCCCCAGCCCACTTTACATATAGTTTGTAGAAATCTAAGTGTTGAATACTATCTTGGGGCAAAAGAAGCTCCCACACCCCAGCTCCTATTAGTGAAAGTTTATATTTGCTTTCTTTCTTCCAATCATTAAAAGAGCCTATCAGAAATATTTCGGTTGCATTTGGAGCCCATTCTCTGATGGACCATCCATTCGATGTCTTATTTAGTCCAAAATAGATATGTCCGTTTGCAAAATCAGATAGACTAACAGTGTTGTTTTTAGTAATCTCCTTTTCTTTAAGTATAAACTTGTCGTATCTCTTATTAATAAATTGTTCGTAAGGTTCTAACCAAGGATCATTTTTAATTAATTCTAGCATAGGTTCAAATTGTTTTTCATAGAAAATTAATCTATGGCGATTTTAAAAATTATTTTTTTCAACTCACCATCTCCAATTAATGGAGCGTGGGCATCTTCAGAAAGGAAAATTGCGAAATTTCCAGGGGCTAAAGTGAAATAGGTAGTGGGAGTATCGTGAAATAACTCAAAATCATTTTCTGAATCGTACTTTTCGATACTGTTTTCAAGTTTTTCTGCTGGTTTCCAACCAAAAGTTTCATCTCCGGATATAGGTATATGTATATCTATGTATTTTTTGTGCATCTCTAATGTAGCATCTCTCCTGCTTTTTAATTCATTCATGCTAATTATTGATTTTATATTGCTTCCATTTACTTCAAAAGTTCCTTCAGTACAGTTTTTTAAATCAATAGTTTCTAGAAAATCAAAAGCTTTTTTAAATCTTTTGTGTACACTATAGTAAAGAAATGCATTTCGCACATTGTCTATAATCATAATTTTCTCTCTTTAGGGATATGTAACTATACAAAGATAAAATAAAAACGCACACAATTTATTATACAAGTGTTTTTTAGTTAGGTTACAAGCATTTTAATTAGAAAAAAACATTTATCTTTGTTTCAATTGGTAATAGTTGCCATTTAGTTCATGTTTAAAATTTTGCATAATGAGGATCTTAATATCTTATATAGTTTTATCTTTTATTGTAATACAAATAAATGCACAAACATCACCAATTGTTTGTCGTGCTGGTTTTGCATTTGAAATTAGTAATAATCCAAATTGGGGAAATGGTGAACCCGTAGTAATAAACATAACTGCAGGGTCTCCTGCTGAAAAGGCAGGTTTAAAAATCAATGATATAATCCTAGAAGTAAATAAAAAAGGAACTTATCTTAAGCCACACCGCACAATTAAAGCCTGGATTTTAGATAATGACAGGAGTGACATGGAGATTTCTATTAGAAATCTGGAAACAGACTTCAAGACTATTAGGATTAATAAAGATTGTAAGAATATAAATGGGATAGATGAATCTAAACTTGCTTCAGTATTTGCTTTCTATAGTCTTGAAGATGTTCAGGACAGAACATTTCATATACCAATGAGCATTAAAACTAATCCAAAAGCTGTTTTCTCAGATTATCGTACTTTTGACTTTGCTCCTATGAGTGAAGGTACTCCAGATATTGATGTACGTATTTCAGCTATTTTTGAGAGAATGCTAAAAAAGCGTGGTCTCAAGAAAGACACTGTTGATCCAGATTTCATTATTCAGACATTCTATAGTTATCAGAACAATCCTGGATACAGGTCAGATTTAAAGATTCAAAATGATGAGATGTTACCCAACTGGCGATTTGATATCGAGAAAAATAGGATGGTTAAACTTCCTCTCTTTTCACCTATTGAGGTTGTAGATGACAATAGAGTGCCTTATTTCTTAGAGTTTGGATATCGTTTTTATGATAAAAAGCATATTGAACCAGGCGTAATGGTACAGATTATAGAGTGTGAGGTAAAAGAGCGAGTTATATTTAATTATGGCTTGGAGAATTATTTAGAAACTAATTTGCCTCTCATACTATTAAAGTATCCTTATCCAGGGAGTATGAATTTAGCAACATATGAAGTGAACTTCTTGAAATATAACTATACGGGTTTAAATTACAATATTAATAATATTGCCAGTATTGCTTATATTGACCCAAATTCACCAGCTGCCATTGCTGGGATTAAAAGTGGAGATATAATTAAAAGAATCCAAGGTGTGAAACTAAATAATAATCTAAAAGCACTTACTGACTCATATAGGCAATTCATATATGAAACCATGCACTTGCGAAACCCCAATACTCGATATACAGATACTAATGGCTATAAAGATTGTATGTTTTGGGAAGTAGGAGAATATAATGAAGTATCGAAAATGTTGAATAAAAAGAGCTACCGTACAGCGTTTACCTATCTTTTCAACTTTAATCAATATGTTGACTGGGGAACTCCACGTACATTGTCTCTTGAAATAGAGAGAGATAAGGTGAAAATGGAGTTCTTGATTATGCCAGAAGTCTATCAAAGTGCTCAGATATCAGCATTTTGACATTTATATGTCTCTATAGTAGCATGTTATAATTTAAAGTGCTTTTTAATTGATGATATTGTCAATTAAATTTGGATTGTACAAATAAGATATTGTATCTTTGCATCCGCTTTCAGAAATGAGGGTGTCAAGTTTAAATAACGATTTAAATTTGTTTGAAATTAAATTCAAAAAACATTTGGTGCATTCAAAAAGATAGTTTATCTTTGCATCCGCTTTCAGAAATGAGGGTGTCAAGTTTAAATAACGATTTAAATTTGTTTGAAATTAAATTCAAAAAACATTTGGTGCATTCAAAAAGATAGTTTATCTTTGCATCCGCTTTCAGAAA
>CAYTJC010000009.1:4610-17190 GCA_964437875.1 uncultured Dysgonomonadaceae bacterium | reverse complement strand
TTTCTGAAAGCGGATGCAAAGATAAACTATCTTTTTGAATGCACCAAATGTTTTTGAAAATTAATTTGAAATAGATTTGAAACGTTTTTCAAACCAAATGCTTCTATCTCTAAAAGCGGGTGCAAAGGTAAAACCTTTTTTTGAATGCACCAAATGTTTTTTGAATTTAATTTCAAACAAATTTAAATCGTTATTTAAACTTGACACCCTCATTTCTGAAAGCGGATGCAAAGATATGTCCTTTTTATTGATACACCAAATGCTATATGAAAGAATCAATGTAATTCTTACACTTACATATTATAAAGAGCTGCTAACATCTACATCTTAAGAGGTATAATACAAAGAAAAAAACTTCACTTTTTTTGAAAATAAATTAAATCAGATTATTCAATCCATGAAAACGAATGGTATATCCCGATTTATAGCTACATTGCACCCTTAAATAAGAATATAATAAAAGAGATAAACCAACAATTACATTACAAAAGACCGTTTATATGAAAGGTGTTATTAGAATTGCGAAGAGATTTCTTCCTCCATATAAGAATTACATTATACTTAATCTCCTATTTAATGTGGTGAATGCCTTATTAAATGTATTTTCATTTGCTTTGATCATACCTATATTACAAATACTATTTAAAGCAACGCCCGAAACCTACAATTTTATTTCGTGGGACGCACCTGATATTTCAATCTTTGATATAGCAAAGAACAACGGGTATTGGTATATAGGTGATATCATAAATACTCATGGTGCAGCATTTGTACTCTTTATATTAGCTATTATACTAATTGTGATGACTGCACTTAAAACTGGAGCAGCATTTCTCAGTACATATTATGTAGTTCCAATACGTACAGGAGTAGTAAAAGATATACGAAACAGCATTAACGATAAAATACTTGACCTCCCCATTGGTTTTTTCTCTGAAGAACGAAAAGGTGATATCTTGGCTCGTATGTCTGGAGATGTGAATGAAGTTGAGAATTCTGTGATGAGTTCACTTGAAATGATGCTAAAGAACCCAATAATGATTGTTGTGTTTCTTACCACTATGCTTCTTATAAGTTGGCAACTCACAATCTTTGTTTTTATTCTCCTGCCAATAATGGGGTATATAATGGGTGCTGTGGGCAAAAAGCTCAAAAGAAGTTCATTTGAAGCTCAAAACAAATGGGGAGAACTGATGTCGCAGATAGAAGAAACATTAGGAGGCCTACGTATTATTAAAGCTTTTAATGCAGAACAGAAGATTTCTAATCGGTTCCATAAAGGAAGTGACGAGTTTAGGCAGATGTCAAACCGAATAGCACGTCGCCAATATCTCGCTCACCCAATGAGCGAATTATTAGGCACAATTACGATAGCTATTGTATTATGGTTTGGAGGTTCATTAATTCTAAAGGACAATTCATTACTTGACGCATCTGTCTTTATATATTACCTCACCATCTTCTATCTAATTATCAACCCTGCAAAAGACCTTACAAAAGCATCATACGCTATTCAAAGAGGACTAGCCTCAATGGATCGCATTGACAAAATATTAGATGCCGAAAACAACATTGTTGAAAAGGATAATCCTATTGAGGTGAAATTCCAAAAAGAGATAGAGTTCAAAGATGTTTGGTTCAAATATGATAACGAATGGGTTATAAAAGGTATGAATTTAAAAATAAATAAAGGCAAGACAATTGCTCTTGTAGGACAATCAGGGTCGGGCAAGTCAACTATGGTAGATCTATTGCCTCGCTTCTACGACATACAAGAAGGAGAAATAAATATTGACTCAGTAAATATCAAAGACACCTCTTTAAAGAATCTTCGCTCACAAATGGGAAATGTGAACCAAGAAGCAATTCTCTTTAACGATACATTTTTCAACAATATAGCTTTTGGTGTAGATACTGCAACAAATGCTCAAGTTGAAGAAGCGGCAAAAATAGCCAATGCACATGAATTCATTATGGCAACACCAAAAGGATACGATACAAACATTGGCGACCGAGGAGGGAAACTATCTGGTGGACAACGCCAACGAATCAGTATTGCAAGAGCTATATTAAAGAACCCGCAAATACTAATTCTTGATGAAGCAACTTCAGCCTTAGACACTGAGTCAGAAAAACTTGTGCAAGAAGCATTAGAACGTTTAATGAAAAACCGTACCACTATTGTGATTGCGCACAGACTTTCTACAATAAAGAATGCAGATGAGATTTATGTTATTCATGAAGGAGAAATTGTAGAGCAAGGTCCTCACGATGTAATATATAAGAAGGAAGGATACTACACAAAACTATACAATCTACAGTTATCTAACTAGCATATAATAAGATACTGCTGTATTTTAAGCCATTCATAGTAAAAGGGCAAACAAAAGACTTTCCATCTTTTGTTTGCCCTTTTACTATTGCAATAAACTCAAATGAGATTTCAATCAATAACACCTATATTTTAGCAGCACTAATTTTAGCATTATCAGTGTCTATTTTCTCATACGGAGAGTTTACACTCTTAAATTCAGGAACAATAGCCTTCATAGCACTTACGCTCTTCATATCGTTGTAAGAAAAAGAATCTTTTATTAGTTCTTCAATAAGCTTATTAGCACTTTTGTATTCATACTCACGCACATTAGCCACCATAATCTTATCATTGTAGGTGGGCTTTGTATGCTCAGAAGAACTCAACAACTCTTCATACAACTTCTCACCGTGACGCAATCCGCTAAATTCTATTTTAATGTTGTTTTGAACGCCTGATAAACGAATCATCCTTTTGGCTAAATCTAATATTTTAACAGGCTTCCCCATATCAAATATAAAAATCTCGCCCCCTTTGCCCATAGAACCAGCCTCAAGCACCAATTGGCATGCTTCAGAAATGGTCATAAAGTAACGTATAATATCAGGATGAGTAACAGTAACCGGGCCACCATTTCTAATCTGTTCTTTAAAAAAAGGAATCACCGATCCATTAGAACCAAGTACATTGCCAAACCTAGTTGTAATGAACTGAACTGTACTAATGTTATTGTCTTTTATATGCTTAGCCAAAGACTGTACATATATTTCAGATATACGTTTTGAGCATCCCATTACATTGGTAGGATTAACAGCCTTATCAGTTGAAATCATAACAAACTTAGTTGCATGATATTTCACAGCTAAATCGGCAAGGTTTTTAGTACCTTGAATATTAGTTTGTATAGCTTCAGAAACATTCTCCTCCATCATAGGCACATGCTTGTATGCTGCTGCATGAAAGATGTAATCTGGATTGGCATCACTAAATATTTTTTCTAAACGAGTATAGTTTGCAATATCTGCAACAATAGTATGTGCTTTTAGCTCTTTCCATTTGTTCACTATCTCTAATCGCAGAGAGTGCAAAGGTGTTTCTGCCTGGTCTATAAGAATAAGACTATAAGGATTGAAAGCTGCTACCTGGCGCACAATCTCACTCCCTATAGAACCTGCTGCACCTGTAATCATTACACGCTTGCCTTCTAAATTGGCAGAAATGCCATGCATATCAATGGTTATTTGCTTGCGTGGCAACAAATCTTCAATTTGAATATCCTTAAATTGGTCTTTAGTCATTTTATCACCACTCCATTCATTCAGGGGAGTAGTAGTTAATAGAGAAATGGAGTTTTCTAGAAATCTGTCTAAAAGATGAGAATCTTTTATCTCCTGTAGTTTATTGGGCGATACAATTATCTTTTTGATATTGTTTTGCTCGAGAGCCCTAAATAAATTTTCATTTGTGCCATACACCTTTAGTCCTAAAATATGCTTTCCTACCATCTGCTCTTCGTCGGAAATAAAACCCCTCACCTTATAATTAAAATCATTGCTCCCTTTCAGCGATTTCGCAATTCTAATAGCTGGCAGTTTTGTTCCATACAGGAAAACATTTACATATCCACTGGTTTGGAACGTTACTAAATCGAAAACCTCTTTTACAACTATCCTTGATAAAACCATTAAAACTACATTCAATATATAAGCCAAAAAGAAGAGCTCAAGATGAAAACTCAATGGACTTCCTGAAAGAGTTATAAGTTTTATAAAGACAACCGCTAAAACATATCCAACAGTTAAAGCAAACACAATTTTTGATAAGTCGCCTACAGAAGAAAATCTGAGAATACCACTAAATGTGTTGAATAGCACGAAGGATGCAATGTTGAAAAATATAAGAGTAGGCAAAACAAATAGTAATTCTCCCGTGGGAATAATAATAGATGCATAACTATTCCACAGAAATATAATAGCAAAAAAAGAAGATACTAAAATTAGCACATCAATAAACAAAACAAATGTCCGTGGAAGAACTCTCTTAGCTAGAAATTTTTTAAGGAACTTCATAAAAAAATCAATTTTGAAGTGTAAATATTCAAATACTATGCACTTGAATGAGACTTAAGATTTAATAGCCCACTCGTTTTTAAAATAGATATTAGTGCTATCTATATATTATTAAATAATCACTTGGTCTGACGTAATAACGCAATTCATTTGAATATCATGCGTCTCTACCGGAATCTGTTCTTTCACTTGAAAAGGAAAACAAACTCCTATTAAATAACTCTCCTGCAGGAGAGTCAGCAACCCGTCATAATATGCTTTGCCCCTGCCAAGTCTGTTAAGACTTAAATCAAAAGCCACTCCGGGTATAACTGCTAAATCAATCTGAGAATAGTCTGTAAAGTCTGGGCCAGTGGGCTCCAATATTCCGTAGTCTGATTGCTCCAATTTGTCTTTACCCTTATACTCTCTGAGTACTAACTTATCTCTCTTTACAACCGGAAGAATTATCTTTTTCTCTTGTGCATACTTTTCAATGAAATCGTGTGTAAACACTTCTCCCGTAAAACTATAATAAGCAAGCATGCATTTAGCCTCTTTGAAAATATCCGTTTCGGCAAGCCTCTGAAAAACGTCATCAGAAAAGCCCCGAAGTTCTGCTTCAGAGTATTTCTTTTTCAACAATGCAATTTCAGTTCTTAAAGATTGCTTCATTACTCCGTTTCTTTCTGTTTATAAACCTCATTAACAATAGCCCTTGGCGATGCCATTCCTGTTTCTAAAAGCTCAACCGCTTTATTAACCAGATTGTCTGCTTCAAAAAATACAGGATAATAACCATCATAGCCCCAAAAATGACGCACAATAAAACCTCTGAGAAGACTCTCCAACAATTCTCTCGATTCGTTTATCAAGTAAGGTCTTCTACGAACACCTTTAGAGTCGGCATAACTAATAAGATTCAGTAGCAAAGGTTGTTTTTTTAAATAATCGTTCAAATCGCTCCAATTCTCATAATCATTAAGCTTGTCTCTGTTCAAATCTGTATAATATGCCGCATACTCTTGCACATACCCCTTCTTCACTACAGAGTTGTAGTAAGAGTTCATCACAATAGAATCACGAGGGATAAAAACATCAGGCATTATTCCTGATCCACCATATACTTTTCGTCCGCCCATTGTTTCAAACGAAGACATTTGCAAGGTGTCAATAACATCTGTATTTTCATAATCGCCCTGCATGTATCTATATACTGCCTCCATTTCATATTCGGCATTCTTACCTTTTTCGTAATTCCGCTGAATGGACCTACCTGATGCTGTGTAATAACGAGCAACTGTGAGGCGCATTGCCGATCCATCTTCAAAAAGACGCTGACTCTGCACCAACCCTTTACCAAAAGAACGTCTGCCAATAATCA
The DNA here is from genome assembly GCA_964437875.1 of uncultured Dysgonomonadaceae bacterium. Lineage (GTDB taxonomy): Bacteria > Bacteroidota > Bacteroidia > Bacteroidales > Dysgonomonadaceae > UBA2632. The sequence continues at coordinate 11,444 of CAYTJC010000009.1, read as the reverse complement.
AGCCCCTATCATTGTCTTGTATTGCACCAGCAAATATCTCGCTCGACGATGCACTCATTTCATCTATAAGAACCACCAAATCATTTGTTTTGCAAGTACCCGTTCCTGTTGCATAACTATCTGTACGTGGAAAACTACGCCCCTCGGCATATACAATCAAATCGCCCTTTGGCAAAAACTCATTCGTCATTAAGGTGGCAGCATCCAAATATCCGCCTTCGTTTCCACGCAGATCAATAACAAAAGATTTGCATCCTTGATTTTTAAGTTTAGATATGGCAGATATGAAATCATTGAATGTATTTCCACCAAATTTTGCCACCTTTATAAGACCAATCTCTTCGGTAATCATATAGGCTGCCTCAACACTATTCACAGGAATATCGCCCCTTGTAACCGTTATTTCTATCAGTTCAGGATTAGGCTTTCTATAAATACCCAACTTAACCTTAGAACCACTTTCGCCTCTTAAGTTTTCTACAACACCTGAGTTTGTAATAGCTTTGCCTGCAACCAATGAGTCATTTACAGTAACAATTCTGTCGCCTGGCAATATACCTGCAGCTTCAGATGGACCTCCATTGATGATGCCCATGACAACTATAGTATCTCTTTGCACAAAAAACTCTACTCCTATTCCAGAAAAATGCCCCTCCAAGTCTTCCGTCAACCTCAACATCTGCTCTGATGTGAAATACCTAGAGTGAGGGTCTAAACCCTCAACCACAGCTGGAATTGCATCTTCAAGAAACGCCGGCATATCTAAAGTATCTACGTATGACTCGCCAATGTACTGAAGAACTGAATTAAATTTACTCGATGCTGTTCTACCACTACCAAAGTCGAAAATAGAATAAGTGTTTCCAATAAAGATGCCCAGTGCAATACCTAAAGCAATCAATAAAGGAAGCCAAGCTCGTAATCTTTTTTCGGTGTTCATTTATATCTGTTCATTTTTTAATTAATCCCTTATTCAAGAAATATCAAAACTATCTACACACTTCTCATTGCTCCAAATCCACGCAAATTATCTCTATGTTTGCCCGTATCAAAAGCTCAGCTCCATCGCTTAGGCGATAAGAATTGGCATATACTACACGTGTTATTCCGGACTGAATTATCAGTTTTGCACACTCAATGCATGGCGAGGAAGTTACATAAAGTGTAGCACCCTCACTACTATTGTTAGAGCGGGCTACTTTTGTTATAGCATTCGCCTCAGCATGAAGCACATATGGTTTTGTTACATTATTCTCATCTTCACACACGTTTTCGAAACCCGATGGTGTACCATTGTAACCATCAGAAATAATCATTTTATCTTTCACCAAAAGAGCACCCACTTGCCTCCGCTTACAATATGAGTTTTCTGCCCATATCAGTGCCATACGCATGTAACGCTTATCTAACAAAAGTTGTTTGTTTTCACTATCTATCATTGTCTCTAATCTATTAGCTTGTGGCAAGCAGACTCATGTCTAGTCCCTTCACAGAGTGAGTGAGAGCTCCTACAGATATAAAATCTACACCAGTTTCGGCATAACTACGAATGGTTTCGCTGGTAATACCTCCCGACGACTCAAGCTCTACACGCCCATTTACATGCTTAACAGCTACTCTTGTGTCTTCGGGTGTGAAGTTGTCAAGCATTATTCGGTCAACTCCTCCCACGCGCAAAACTTCATTGAGTTCGTCCATATCTCGCACTTCCACTTCAATTTTGAGTGATTTGTTTTTCTCTCTCAAGTATTGTTTTGCTCCAATTATTGCATTCTCAATGCCCCCAGCAAAATCTATGTGATTGTCTTTCAACAAAATCATATCAAACAGTCCTATTCTATGATTCTCTCCTCCCCCAGTTTTCACCGCTTGCTTCTCAAGCATGCGCATACCTGGAGTAGTTTTGCGGGTATCAAGCACCTTGGCACCTGTTCCGGCTATAAGGGCAACATACCTATTGGTTGTTGTGGCAATACCACTCATGCGTTGCATAATATTCAGTACGGTGCGCTCTGCTTGCAAGATTGATTGCACCTTCCCCTCTACTGTAAAAACTATATCTCCTATCTCTACCTTTGAACCATCTTCTATGAGAAGATCAACTTTGAGTTGTGGGTCTAATGTATGAAATACTTTCACACCCACCTCCACGCCAGCCAATATGCCAGCTTCTTTTATTATAAGAGAGGCTTTGCCAACAGCAGTGTCAGGAATACTACAAAGAGTAGTATGATCACCCTCTCCCACATCTTCGGAAAAAGCAAGGTCTATTAAATTATCTATCAGATGTTCCATTATAAACACACTTTATTTTATAAAAATGAAAATAAATAGAGAATCAACCTCTAAAATTGATTAAACTACTGATTTCGTGGGTGCAAAAATACAAAAAATATAGTTACTTTTGCCGATTATTTTTTTATAATTCTAAAATCACCCTTGTTATAATATGAAAGCTGTGCTACTAACAGTCGGCAAAACCGACATTAATTCCATTGCAACAGAAATAGATGTTTACACTAAAAGAATTGGCTACTACCTCCCTTTTTCGATGGTTATAATTCCTGATATTAAAAAAAAGAAGAATCTATCGGAGAGCCAACAAAAAATAAAGGAGGGCGAACTCATTCTTAATAAACTACACAGCACCGACTATGTAGTGCTGCTTGACGAGGGGGGATATCACTTCGATTCTAACCAGTTTGCACAACACATAGAAAAGAAGAAAAATACCATTGCTAAAAACATTGTTTTTGTTGTGGGCGGACCCTACGGTTTTTCCGAAGCAGTGAGAGCAAGAGCCAATGAAAAAATATCATTATCTAAAATGACATTTACTCACCAAATGGTGCGCCTGATTTTTGTGGAGCAGTTCTATCGTGCCATGACCATTTTAAACAACGAACCCTATCATCACAATTGAAAGTGCAATAACAGGGCTCGCCAAATAATAAACAACAAAAAATTGAGGCACAAACAGTGTTTAGCCTCAAATCAACATTAATCTTTAGCCTGTGGGCGTTTTCTTTTTCTTTTCACTTCGTAAATATCGTTACGCTTGTCGCGTAAATTGGTAACACTGCCAAACTCATTTAGCTCGCGCAACAGATCTACATCCAAGTCCACCACCAATATCATTTCAGTATTAGGAGTTGCTTCCGCTTTTATACCATCGGCCGGAAAAGCAAAATCGCAAGGAGTGAAAACCATGGATTGTGCATATTGTATATCCATGTTCTGAACTTTGGGCAAGTTGCCCACCGATCCTGCAATGGCTACGTAGCACTCATTCTCTATGGCACGTGCCTGAGCACAGTTCCTGACGCGCGAATAAGCATTCTGGGTATCAGTTAAGAAAGGAACAAACAGAATATCCATTCCATCTTGTGCCATAATGCGGCTCAACTCTGGAAACTCTACATCATAACAAATAAGAACCCCTATCTTACCACAATCTGTGTCGAATGTCTGAAACTTGTCGCCACCCTGCAATCCCCAAACGAGCTTCTCATCGGGCGTAACATGTATCTTCTCATACCTCTCCTTTGTGCCATCTCTCCTACAGAGATATCCTGCATTGTATAGCCTATCATCTTTTATTTCGGGCATACTACCCGATATAATGTTGATGTTGTATGAAACAGCAAATTCAGATAGCTTCTGCATAATGGGTTCCGAATATTTTGCCAATTCTCTAATAGCCCCCGACTCCGTTAAGTGATTGTATTCAGACATAAGCGGAGCACTAAAAAACTCGGGAAAGAGAATAAAATCAGATTGATAGCGCGACACAGTATCAATAAAATACTCCACCTGCTCCATCACATCGTCTAAGTTTCTGTACAAACGCATTTGCCACTGAATGAGCCCTACTCTTATTGTCTTTTTGGTGAAAGTGGGATTCTTGTCTGGTTTTTCGTAATAGATATTCTTCCACTCCATCAATACTCCGTAACTTTCAGAAGCCTCATCGCCCTTCAGGTAGTTTTTTACAATCTTAGAGGGTTGAAAATCATTTGCCATCTGGAAATCGAACACGGTATCGTGAATTTCCTTTCTACGCACTTTGCTCACATACTGCTCGGGGGTGAGCTCAAGCGAATAGCGATGATAGTTAGATATTCTACCACCAAATACAATTCCTTTTAGATTGAGTTGTTCGCACAACTCCTTTCGGTAGTCATACAGTCTTCGGCCTAAACGCAAACCTCTAAAAGCCTTTTGGATAAACACCTCTATGCCATATAACATATCACCATTGGAGGTATGTGTACCAAAGTTTTCATTGTCTGTAATCATATCATAGGTATGGTGGTCGTCAAACTTTTGATAATCTACAATTATAGAAAGTGCACAGCCAGCCACTTCACCATTCACTATAATAGCTACTTGACCCTCAGGAAAGATACTTATCAGCTTCTTAATTTTATCCTCCGACCACATCTCGTCCGAAATGTATTTGTAGGTGTCAACCATAAAAGGTCTCAATCTTTTAAAAGCAGCAAGTGTTAGATAGCTAATTTCTATATTTTCTATGTCCATATTCACATTATATTTTTATTCAGATTCACAAACTTATAATAAAAAAGGCATAATTGATATCTAAAGCAGATATTAAATACCTCAACAACCAAAAATATAACGTCACAAGTTCCATTTTTTAGTTAATACCATAAGCACACTGCCATTTCTTCTTTCTAATATTGAGAGTAAAACATTATACATATATATATATATATGAGTGAAGACTTTAATCTGTAACCATATTTATTTCCTGCAAAAGTATTTTTCTTATCTTTAGGCAGTATTATCATCAACCCCATTCTAAAAGTTTTAATTATGAAGCCAATAGTAAAGTCAATAATAAGTAGTACACTCTTCTTGCTCACAATAACGAATCTTTTTTCTCAAGAAATTGTTGGTACATGGCAGGGTACGCTCAAAGTGCAAGGTGCGGAACTTGAAGTTGTGTTTCATATAGACAAACAAGACCTTGAATATTCATCTCTCATGGATAGCCCCACACAAGGAGCCTTTGGCATACCCACCACAAAGACAACCTTCGCTCATGAGAAACTAGAAATAGTTGTTGCCAATTTAGGCATCTACTATCAAGGCAAACTAAACAACGATACTGTTACTGGCACTTTCAACCAAGGGGGCATGCCCTTTCCACTTGTACTAAGTCGCACTATCAAGAAAGAGCTCTTGCGTCCGCAAGAACCTAAAGCACCCTACCCCTATAGTGTGGAAGAGATTACTTTTGCCAATACTAAAGAAAAGATTGAGCTTGCCGGCACACTCACCTTTCCTAAAGGAAGAGAAAGTGCTCCTGCCGTTATCCTTATTGCTGGTAGCGGACCCAACGACAGAGATGAAACAATATTTGGGCACAAACCCTTTTGGGTATTGGCCGATTATTTGACACGCCAAGGAATTGCCGTTTTGCGCTTCGACAAAAGAGGTGTAGGTGAATCGGAGGGAGAGTATTTTATTGCCACCACGCAACACTTTACTGATGACGTAGAAGCTGCAATCAATTATTTAAAGACCAGAAAAGAGATTGACCCATCAAAAATCGGGTTGATTGGTCACAGCGAAGGCGGAGTGATAGCACCCATGGTGGCCACTAAAAACAAAGATGTAAAGTTTATAATACTTATGGCAGGCTTAGGCGTAACTGGCACAGAGTTAGTTTTGACCCAACAACAACATCTATTCAATAAAACATCTGCTACACAAGCAGAAAAAGACACTCTGAACCAAATCTTAATAGATATTTACTCAAAAGCAACCCTCTGGACAGAGTATGTGGGCACTACACAAGAGCGAAATGAACTGAAAGAGGATCTGAGTGTAATGTGGCGAAAAATGCCGCTAGAGATACGCACAAAGGTGCCTGAAGAATCTTTTATTGTAAAAACAGTAGATAACATAAGCTCACCCTGGTTTAGACATTTTCTCAAAATCAGGCCATCTGAATATATAGAGCAACTAACTATCCCTGTGCTGGCCATCAATGGCCAAAACGACACACAAGTGGAATACCAAAGCAACCTCAACAAAATAGAGTCGGTCCTAAAAAAGGCAAACAACAAACACTATACCATTAAATCATACCCACACCTCAACCATCTTTTTCAGGAAAGCACCACTGGTGAGCTTGATGAATACGCCAAAATTGAACAAACAATGTCGCCCACCGTGTTATCAGATATTGCCAATTGGATAAAGCAACAGGTTGAATAGTTAATGCATCTAATGCATCTTGGTATTGAGCAGGCATTATTTTCAGCTTATCCTGCCTTGCAGCACAGCTGCGAAAAAATTAGACTGAGAAGAGAAGATGTCTCTCTTCAATTGCATTAAGACATCAAAACACTATCAACCAACAACATGCAAAACAGAGTACTCTATTAATATGGGCTTATAAGCAATCCAACAAGGGGTTTTACTTGTGGTGGAGGGCATTTTGTCTGTGTACGAAAACACTAAAACAATTACAATGGTCATTTTGTCATTGTACAATACCTCTAAATAATTGCAATGGCCATTTTGTCATTGTACAAAAGCTCTAAAATAACTGCAATAGTCGTTTTGTCATTGAACAAAGCCGCTAAATAATTGCAATGGTCGTTTTGTCATTGAACAAAGCCTCTAAATAATTGCAATGGCCATTTTGTCATTGAACAAAGCCGCTAAATAATTGCAATGGTCATTTTGTCTTTGTACAAAACCACTAAAACAATTGCAATAGCCACGTTGTCATTGTACAAAAGCACTAAAACAATTGCAATAGCCACGTTGTCATTGTACAAAAGCACCAAAACAATT
>CAYTJC010000009.1:0-4510 GCA_964437875.1 uncultured Dysgonomonadaceae bacterium | reverse complement strand
TGTACAAAACCACTAAAACAATTGCAATAGCCACGTTGTCATTGTACAAAAGCACCAAAACAATTGCGATAGCCATTTTGTCTTTGTACAAAACCACTAAAACAATTGCAATAGCCACGTTGTCATTGTACAAAAGCACCAAAACAATTGCGATAGCCATTTTGTCTTTGTACAAAACCACCAAAATAATTGCAATAGTCATTTTGTCTTTGCACTAAACAACAAAAATAAAAATTATGCCCCCTTTGTACTTGTGCGAAACGAGGTCGGGAAACCTTTAGAAGAAGAGATGGAGTAAACTCTTGATGTTGTTTTTTAAGAGTTGTACACTTGTTTGCATTAAATAGAGAAGGGGGGCTGGAACAACATCCTTATATTTCACAGCTCGATTCATCATAAGCTATGCACACCGCATTATTCCAACCCATTGCCATCCCAAAAGCAAAATTTTTTGCTACTTTTGCACAAGACTAACCAAGAGCCCCATTATAATGAGCAAAAAGAACAAAATTATTCGTGTTATATATATAGTGATAGGATTGATTGTTGCCGCAGCAGTTTATTTCTACTTCACGCTTCCTCCGTGGAAAGCCATCTTTCTTGCTGGCAGCGGTGCAATACTTATCCTCAACCTTGTGTTTGCCATCTTCTTTATCAAAAGAAACTTCAAGGGCTAAGACCTCAACTGATTTTCGAATTGCAAGTTGTCGTAAATCTCCCTCTCTTCAAGATTGTCAGAAGTAGAGAATTGAGCAACTTGTGCCAATATTCTTTCGGCCCCCTCTTTGTCTCTCCTGGTCACTTGCTTTAGCACATTGAGCGCAGCGGTATGCATCACACCATCGGTGGAGTGAACATCTGCCAGTGCTTTTTCTACAATAGGCTCTGAGTTGATACGCTGCAAAGCGTCAGCATTTATCAACATCAACCTTACATACAGCCAAAACCCAGTGATACGGATATGCTCATCAGAATGGGCAGTCCACTTTTGCACCAACTCATCGGCATAAGGCAATTTTTGCAACAAATTACTACACAAATACTCTCTAATTTCTTGATTGGGTATCTCACTGGCCCACTCATCAGCATTTGCCTCAGTAAACTCATCTACAGGATATAAAATGGTTGACAATATCTTCAACTCACGCACATCAAGCTTCCAAAGCTCTAGTGCCAAATCAGCACTGGGTTCATACTTCGCTGCAATTCCCTTTATACGTGGCAGATCTACACCAAAGTTCATTTTATAATCCACTCCCTTGTCGCGCATGCTCGAGGAGACAACCCCATTCATAGTAAGGCGCAAATCTGTTCTTATATTTCTTATCAATTCATCCATCATATTTAGTTTTGGAAGCAAATTTAATTTATTTTCAGTTCAAAACGAAACAGTTTCCACTTAATTGGTTATTTTTGCATAAACAATGATTTAATTAATATACTAAAAATCAAACTTTCATGAGACTATTGTTAATTAGTAATTCTACCAACCCTGGCGAAGCGTACTTAAATTATCCAAAACATAACATCAAAGACTTTTTGGGCGATAAGCCAATCAACTGTCTGTTTATACCTTATGCAGCAGTCACTTTTTCATTTGATGAGTATGTAGATAAAGTAAACACTCGGTTTGCCGAGATTGGCCATAAAGTAACCGGCATACACACATACAACAATCCTATTGAAGCAATAGAGAAAGCCGAAGCTATAATTGTGGGTGGAGGCAACACTTGGCAACTGGTGAAGATGATTCAGGAAAACAACCTGATGGAAGCGATAGTAAAGAAAGTGAAAGGTGGTACACCCTATGTGGGATGGAGTGCAGGCTCAAACATTGCTTGCCCCACGCTCAAGACTACCAATGATATGCCCATTGTAGAACCTGCAAGCTTCAATACTTTAAACTTGGTCCCTTTCCAAATAAACCCTCACTACCTAGACGATAATAATGACACACATGGTGGCGAAACACGCGAAGCACGCATCATTGAGTTTATTCATGCCAACAAAGAGGTATATGTGGTGGGGCTGCGCGAAGGATGTATGCTACTACTAGAAAACAACGATATTCAAATGATTGGATTGCGAGATGCGCGCCTATTCCATTACGGAAAAGAGACGGAGGAGTTGTCAGAAAAAGATGATTTCAGGTTTCTTATTGAGAAATAGAGCTCAGTAGAAGGCTATATCATTAGCATCTACTATTTATTCTGCCTTTGTGTTATCATATTTCAATGTATTCCCTACCTTGATATAATATATACAAAGGCAGAATTGTAAAATATTGGCACTTAAATCTAACTTACAAAACGCCCCCCACCCTCTTTGTTTAGCTCAACAACTAAGCTCTCTTAAAGAACGAGTTAGCAAAACATTTCTTATATCTCAAAGAAATGGCTACCTTCGCAATCCTTAGATTTTGAAAAACACACAATTTTCATTTTAAACAAACACACACTTTAGTTTTTTAGGTTATGCACAAAATTATAGCTCGGAGGCTTAGAAGCTTTCCGTATTATAAGTTTTTCGTGGACTCACGTTCTGTAGGAATTACACTTCTTGCATGCACGGGTCTGTCACTTATTCTCACCAATTTAGGATCATTGGGTGTACTCTATCATGATGTATGGTTGAAAGATATATCTTTTTTCAGCCAATTAAATTTGCCGCCCAGTCTTCTTGACTTTGTAAACGATGCTTTGATGGCAATCTTCTTCTTTCATGTCGGAATTGAGATTAAAAGAGAAACAATTGTGGGTGAACTATCTTCATTCAAAAAAGCTATGTTCCCAGCCATATCAGCCTTGTTCGGAGTTGCAGTTCCTGCTCTTATCTTTTTCTTTATCACCCGCGGAACGGGTTTTGAACACGGATGGGCCATACCCACTGCAACCGATATTGCATTTTCATTGGGAGTATTGGCAATGGTGGGAAAGGCTGTTCCCTTTTCATTAAAAATATTTTTAACAGCACTGGCTATTATCGACGACTTGTGCGCCATTCTCATCATTGCATTCTTTTATGGAAAAGCTCCAAACTTAATCTACTTGGGTGGAGTTGTTCTTTGCATTGGTGCTACCTTGCTTGTACTTAAAACACTTCGCAACAAAAAGGTTCGCAATATTCTCTTTATAATAATTGGACTGGTAATGTGGTATTGCATGTTCAACTCTGGCATACATGCCACCTTTGCAGGTATCATTATGGCCATGTTGTTGCCAATAGGGCAGATTACTCGCTATAAATCTGTTCTTAACTTTCCCGTAAATTTCATGATCATACCCATATTTGCATTGGCAAATACAAGTCTTTATATATCGGGTGCAGCTTTTGCCAATTTGGCCTCGCCTCTTTCAATTGGTATTATATTAGGGTTGTTTGTTGGCAAACCACTTGGCATAATGACTGCCACTTTTATACTTGTGAAAACAAAGATTATCAACTTACCGAGAAGACTAAAATTGACCAAGTTTTTAGGTGTAGGTTTTTTGGCTGGTATTGGTTTCACGATGTCCATATTTATATCTACATTAGCTTTCGAAAGCAAATTGGACGGAGACGCATCTAAATTGGCTGTGCTGATAGCCTCTGTGCTATCTATGATAATAGGTTTTATATGGTTGAAGATAAGTTTTCCATCTAAACAAGTGAAAGAATATGAAGTGAAGGTGGATAAAACACAGGTATAATAGCTCTTATTTGTTTGTTTATTGCACCTGAAATAAAAGAGCAAGATGTATGGAGAATGGTGTATGCTCCACAACATTACAAACTGAACACCATAGGATTTACAATAAAATAATTACCTTTGTATGAACTCAAATAAAACAAAAACAAGCTTATGCATTCGGTAAGACCTAAGAAAAGTCTAGGACAGCATTTTTTGAAAGACGACTCCATTGCACAACTCATTGCCGATACGCTAGATGGTTTTCCTGATCTTCCTGTGTTGGAAGTAGGCCCTGGCACAGGGGTGTTGACTCGTTTTTTATTCCAGAAAGAAAGAGACCTCACAGTAGTTGAGCTAGACAGAGACTCAGTGGCCTATCTAAAACAAAACTTTACAGAATTGCAGCACGACAGAATTATTGAGGCCGATTTCCTGCAATTAGATTTGGCGCAACTGTATGATGAGAAGTTTTGTATCATAGGCAACTACCCCTACAATATATCATCGCAAATATTCTTCAAGGTGCTCGATTATAGAGACGCCATACCCTGTTGCACAGGCATGATTCAGAAAGAAGTAGCCCAAAGAATAGCCGCAGGCCCAGGCAGCAAAACTTACGGCATATTGAGCGTTTTGCTACAAGTATGGTACAATATAGAGTATCTTTTCACTGTTGACGAAGATGCCTTTACACCACCACCCAAAGTGAAGTCGGCAGTTGTAAGGCTAGTTCGCAACAATCGCACAACAATGAGTTGCGATGAAAAACTATTTAAGAGGGTGGTAAAAACCAGTTTCAACAGACGACGCAAAATGTTGCGCAACTCTGTGAAACCATTG
>CAYTJC010000008.1:0-17717 GCA_964437875.1 uncultured Dysgonomonadaceae bacterium | reverse complement strand
CCTATCAACGAGCACAAGAAATTATTGAAAAATGTGCTCATCCAGATTATCGTCCAATGTTGCACGATTATCTAAGCTTGCAGAAAGTAGGTCATACTCCACAGAGTCTTTATGGATGCTATGCTTTTCACAAAGCTTTCTTAGAAACTGGTAGCATGAAAAATGCAGATTTCTCACAATTTAAAAAATAAAATATTTTAGTCAACTTGGTAAAATAATTATATAATAGAAAGACTGTTTCATAAATGAGATAGTCTTTTTTTATGCTTATAAAATATATCAAACTTACTTGTAAAAGTGATTCTTCTTTTCTTAACAAGAGTTTTTCAGTTACTCACATTATTTTCATAAGTGCTGATTTGTAAATAATAAGCAGTTGTTTTTTACAAATCAATCAAATATGTGCCGCATAACAGGTGGAAATCAAATCGTATGCCTACAATTAGACATTCATCTGTTGAAAAACACAATCTTCAGTCGTGGAAATGTTTTGAATCGCTAAAATGGCTCTTTTTAAGTCTAATATTGAAAATAAAACGGCTTCAAACGAAAAAAGTAATCTAGGATTCAAGAATGCACAGATGAAAAGAAAATATTACGACTATAATTTGGTTTTTATGGCGTGAATGGCCCATAAATACTCTTCAGAACGAGATTTGTCTGTTTTCAAACATTTTGTAGGCATACAAAATGTTTGAAACAGAGATATATAAAATCTAAATTAAACACCTTTTTTTGCTTGTGTAATCCAATATTATAGTAATTTCCGTAAGGGTTTATTTATGGGAATTATCATTCTGTTTTAATCAATTTATTTATTAAGTTTGTGTCATGACTGAGTCAACAAAACATATCAAACGTCGTCATCATGTGATGGGGCAAATTGCAAACAAATCTAATATTGACAAGAAGGTAATTGAAGCAATGAAAAGAGTACCACGTCAAATGTTCATCGACCCAAGTTTAGAGGCCGTGGCTTATGATGACAAACCTTTACCAATTGCAGCTGGGCAAACTATTTCTCAAATTTATACGGTTGCTATGCAAACCAATCTGCTGAAATTGCAAGAGGGCGACTCTGTATTGGAGATAGGCACTGGTTGTGGCTATCAAACAGCTGTGTTGTGCGAGTTGGGTTATTGCGTTTATAGTATTGAAAGGCACGAGGAACTTCACTACATTGCACAACAAAATCTTAAAAAACTAGGTTATAACGCACTGTTAGTTTATGGAGATGGATTTGAGGGACTACCTCACTATGCACCTTTCGATGGAATATTGATTACTTGTGGCGCGCCTCAAATTCCTGATAAATTAGTGAAACAGTTGGCCATTAATGGAAAGATGGTTGCACCCATTGGGCGAATTATGCAAGAGATGATGGTGATTCAGAAAATTGGAGAAGACAAAAATAAAATTACAAAAGAAGGGGCTTACAGGTTTGTTCCTATGTTAAAAGGTAAAGTAGATAAATAGTATTTGCAGAAAAAATGCTCAAAATAAAAGACTTTAAGAGGCACTAATTAGGGTTTATCCTGTCGTTGTCTTACGAGGCTTACCTTTCTTACTACAATGCTCTAATTTACCAATCAAAAATTGGAATACAAGCTATACTTTTTCTACCTTTGAATTAAATTAAAGCATACAAATGAACTTACAACTTAACGACTACAACAAACAAGACTATCCTCCCATGCATACCGCCGAGCATATACTAAACCAGACCATGGTGCGTATGTTTGGCTGTTCACGTTCGCTCAATACACATATAGAGCGGAAGAAAAGCAAATGCGATTATTACATAGATCAAGCACCATCTCCTAAGCAAGTGCAAGATATAGAAGATGCAGTAAACACAGTTATCAGTAAGAATTTATCAGTAACCGAAGATTTTGTACATATCAAAGATGCTGAAGGTTTAGTGGATTTGTCTAAACTTCCTGACAATGTGTCTGAAACGCTTCGAATAATCCGTGTAGGTGATTATGATGCTTGTGCTTGCATTGGTACTCATGTTGGCAACACTTCAGAAATTGGCAACTTCAAAATTACAACACATACTTTTGAGAAAGGGAGATGGCGTGTACGTTTCAAACTTAACGAGGTATAACTTCATACTATGATTAGGATATTTCTGCGTTTTATTAAAAAGATTATTATTCTTTTCTTTCTCCTCTCCATTTTGAGTGTAATAGTTCTCCGTTTCCTACCAGTTTATTTCACTCCTCTTATGGGTATAAGAATCGTTGAGCAAATGCGAGATAAAAGAAAACCTAAATTGCTACATACTTGGGTTGGATATGATGATCTATCGGATAATCTAAAACTCGCAGTAATTGCATCTGAAGATCAACTCTTTTTTGAGCACAAGGGATTTGATAAAAAACAAATCCAAAAAGCGATAGAAGAAAATAAAACACGCAAACGTCCACGCGGAGCGAGTACAATAAGTCAGCAAACTGCTAAAAATGTGTTTTTATGGCCTCAGTCTTCATGGGTTAGAAAAGGATTGGAGACATACTACACAGTACTCATTGAGTTTTTCTGGAGTAAGGAGAGAATATTGCATGTTTATCTTAACTCAATTGAAACAGGTGACGGCATTTATGGCGCCGAAGCTATAGCCCTACAACATTTCAACACTTCTGCGAACAAACTATCTCAACCTCAAGCGGCTCTCATTGCAGCTACTTTGCCCAATCCATTGGTCTTTAGTTCTAAAACCCCCTCTGCTTATATGTTTAAGCGACAAGCTTTTATATTACGCCAAATGCGCAATATAAGACTGCCAGAAAAGAATGACAAGTAAAATAATATAGACTATATTTTCTGAACACTATTTGTTTTCTTTCTTATAGCTATCAGTTGCAGCCTTCACCGAACCATGTAGTAATAGCAAATTATGAGCTTGCTCGTACGACAGTCCTAATTCATCTATAATCATTCTAGTTCCTCTGTCCACCAGCTTTTGATTGGTCAGTTGCATATTCACCATCCGATTACCTTTTACTCTTCCAATCTTAATCATAGTGGTAGTTGTAATCATATTGAGCACCATCTTTTGTGCTGTTCCAGACTTCATTCGGGTGCTTCCTGTCACATATTCTGGTCCCACAATGGGTTCTATCTTTATCTCTGCTTCATCTGCAACAGGCGAATTTGGGTTGCAACTTATGGCTCCTGTTAGAATACCTTTTTTACGTGCATTGCGTAATGCACCTATTACATAAGGTGTTGTTCCAGATGCAGCAATGCCAACTAAAGTGTCATTTTCATTAATACCATAACTCAACAATTCATTCCATCCTAGTTCATAGTTATCTTCGGCTTGTTCCACTGGGTTTCGTAAGGCTACATCTCCCCCTGCAATAAGACCAATCACATAAGTAGGTGGCATTCCAAATGTTGGGGGTATTTCTGAAGCATCCAACACGCCTAGTCTGCCACTTGTACCCGCACCAATATAGAAGATACGCCCACCACGTTTCATACGCTCTATAATGCCGTCAACAAGCTTCTCTATTTCAGGAATCGTTTTTTCTACGGCTATTGCTATTTTATGATCTTCTATATTTATTTCTGTGAGAATCTCTGCAGTCGATTTCGCTTCTAAATTATCGTAAAGAGAGGTTTGTTCTGTTATTTTTATAAAGTCCATAGCTGCGTCTTATTGTTAGTTTCTATTTAAAGAGCCTTTTGTTTGTAGTATTCAATCAATCCCTCCATTGGCGATTGGTTTATTTTTCCAATGGAAATACCATTTTTTTGAGCCACTTCCTTTAAAATGGAAGAGTAGTAGTGGGCAATGGACCCGACGAAGTGAACTTGGTTGTTTTTATAATCATATTGCATCACATTGCGTTGAAAAAAATCAGTAAATGATTTCTCCACTATTCTTCTTACAGCTTCATTTTCTATGTTTTGTAATAGAAAAGGAGTAATGCTTGCTAAGAAACGACTAGGAAATGGTTTTCGATATACATTTTCTATAATGATGGCTAGGGTCAAATCGTATTGTTTCAGAAACTTTTCTTTCAACTCAGTTGATAATTGATTTTTAAGAATATCGCCCACCAACAGTTTACCCATGGAAGCACCACTTCCTTCATCGCCCAATATAAAACCAAGTGGAGATACTTGAGTCATGATTTCTTTTCCGCTCCACTCACATGAGTTGCTTCCTGTGCCAAGAATACAAGCAATGCCAGGTTCATCTCCACACAGAGCGTGTGCTGCAGCAACTAAATCGCTATATACTTCTATCTTGTCAATCGGAAACGAAGATCGAATTGCACTCTTCACATTTCCAATCTTTTCGGGAATGCAGCCCGATCCATAGAAAAAGATAGCATCTGGCATCCGATCTCTCAATTTTGGATAAACGTGTTCTTTTATCTCTTTAGTAATTTCTTCTTCCGTTTGAAAGATTGGACTGATACCTTTTGTGTTGAATCGATAGATTATTTCTCCTTGCTGAAGCAAGCACCAATCTGTTTTGGTGGCACCACTATCGGCGATTAATATTTTGTAGTTTCTCATATTCTATTGTTGTGAACTGTTTTATTCCACTTCTTTTTTTAATCAGGTTGATTAGATCTTAATGTAAATATCTCTCTTATATAATATATAGCCTGCCAACCAGCACAAAGAGACAAAGAGTAGAGCATATACTAATGATCCAAAATGAGTTCCTGCCCATGGTTCAATCAATACTGAATAGGCGTAACCTTTTAAACTTATAGCTTCTCCTTCATGAGTTATCTTCACATTGCCAAACACATTGGCTAACACTCCAGCAAGCACATAAATAAATAGAGGGTTTACACCAAAGCTATGAAAGAATCTGCTCCATTTGCTATGTTGGTTGATATCGATAATCCAAATTAAAAGTCCCAATAGTTGTGCTGCAAAACCTGTTGTGGCTAATACAAAAGTGGGACTCCAAATCTTTTTATTGATAGGACAAGCATATTGTAGCAATAAACCAGTGAAGGCTAAAACCGTACCCCATATCAATATTCTTTCCACTCGTTTGTGATTATTTTTTGTTTCCATAATCATTTTGCCAAATAAGAAACCAATCAACACATGTGCAATAGAGGGTAGAGTACTCAAAAGACCTTCAGGGTCTAAAGCAATACCCGAATCTTTATACATATGGGCTTCGCCCCATAGATTTCTGTCAATGACTGAAATAATATTTTGTTCAGACATTTCAAAGCCATTCCCAAAAAAGAGGATAAAGAAATATCCAATGAGTAGCGTAGCAATTACCCAAATGATTTGCTTGGGCTTGAAGATGATTGCAATAAGTGATGCAAACCCATAAGCAAGAGCAAGTCGTTGCATCACACCCAATATGCGAATAGTGTCGAAGTGTGTTGCTGCAGTTGCAAAGCTTTGGCCTGCACCCAATCCTCTGCTAAGTTGTCCAAACCAATTTAGAGCGAGACCAATAAGAAAGATAAGCACAGTACGCTTTACTATTTTCCATACACTCTCTTTAGAAGGTTGAAAGTTGTATTTACGCAGCGACATGAATGTAGATACTCCCATGATAAACATGAAAAAGGGGAAAACTAAATCGGTGGGTGTTAATCCGTGCCAACTTGCATGACCCAATGGTTTATATAAGGAACCCCAAGACCCAGGATTGTTTACCATTATCATACCTGCAATGGTAATTCCTCTGAGAATATCTAATGATAATAATCGATTAGACTGTGCTTTAGATTTCATAATTTTATTTGTTTTTGGAATTCAAGATTATTTGTACAAATAGTATCTCTTAGAGAGTTTTTTGAACTGTGATTCATCTTTCATCCAATACTCTTGTATATCAGAGAACTTATGGTTTTTAGAAAACTCTATACGGATGAAGTCACTACCACTCACTTTGTCAAACATGTTGAATCGTCCTTTATCTGCATTGTCAAACACAGCTTTGTCAGGATAGAGATCTGCTGCAACTTCCATTACATGAAACTGTATATCAGACAGGCGAGCTTTATCAAAATTCATCAGATGCACTTGCACTCCTTGTAGGTTTTCACCTTTGCCTAGCGAGTAAAATGGTTTGAGATGTATAGGTCGGAATTCAACTCCGGGAAGCTTCTTAGCATTAAGAGCTTTGGCAAACTCTTCAGCATTAACCCATTCTGCGGCAAACATTTCAAAAGGAAGTGTGTAACCAACGCCGATTGACATATAGCCAAGTTCACCAAGAATACCCGACACAGGATAGAAGTTTGCTGAGTGTGCAAAAGGAATATGCGGTGAAGTTGGCACCCACTGTAAATTGGTATCTTCAAACTTCATTTTGCGTCGCCACTTTTTCATTTTCACAACTTCTAATTGACAAGGCACACTAATCATCATTTCTTTGTTTATCATCAAAGCGAGTTCACCACAAGTGAGCCCATATATATAGGGTATCTTTAGTTGGCTAACAAACGATATAAAACCATCTTCCACTAAGTTTCCTTCCACTTTCAATCCACCTAGAGGATTGGGTCTATCTAGTACCACAAAAGCAATACTATTCTCTGCTGCTGCTTGCATAGCCAAATACATAGTTGAAATATAGGTATAGGAGCGACAACCAATATCCTGAATGTCATATACCAATACATCTACTCCTTCCAGCATTTCAGAAGTTGGTTTGCGCGTAGAGCCATAAAGCGAATATACAGGAACCCCAGTGTGAGGGTCAGTAAATGTTTCAATCTTATCTCCAGCATGTACATCGCCTCTCACTCCGTGTTCTGGACCGTACAAAGCAACTAAGTTTACGTTGGGTGCTTCGTGTAGTATATCAATTGTCGATTTAAGATTGTTATCCACCCCTGTCGGATTAGTTATTAGCCCTACTCGTTTTCCTTCTATGGCTTTGAATCTTGATTGCTTTAAAACTTCAATGCCAGTCTTAATTTTTATCTTTTGTGCGTACACAGATGTTGTCATCATTGCTACGCAAAACAATATAAGGAGAGTTCTCTTTTTCATTGTCTCTGTTTTTAGTCTTCGGTTTTTATTTGTGCAGTTTTCTTCTCTTTTTTAACTCCTTTGCCAAATTCAGGGTCTATTTTCAGAAATGGAACTAATAAAAGTGTCGGTATAGTTGCAATCATGATAATTATGAAAAAGGTGGTATAACCAACACTTTCTTGCAACCAGCCTGATATCATTCCAGGAATCATCATACCTAAAGCCATAAATCCTGTACAAATGGAATAGTGAGCTGTTTTGTGTTCTCCGTCTGAGAAGTAAATTAAGTAAAGCATATAGGCAGTAAAACCAAACCCATAGCCAAATTGCTCAACTCCAACTGCAGCATTGATCCAAAAAAAACTTTCGGGTTGAAAATATGCAAGGAGTAAGTATGCAGCATTTGGTAGAGTAATGCTTAATGCCATTGGCCACAACCAATACTTTAATCCCTTTTGTGAAGCAACAATCCCCCCAAGGATTCCTCCAAGTGTAAGAGATATAACACCTACAGTACCATACACCAATCCTACTTCTTGAGTAGATAATCCTAATCCTCCAATTTCTCTTATGTCAAGTAAAAAGGGCGATGCGAGTTTCACTAACATGGCTTCAGCCAATCTATACAATAGCATGAAGGCTATAGCTAATCCAATCCCTTTTTTAGTGAAAAAAGAAACAAATGTACGTCCAAACTCGTTGGCAATATCAGCTGGACTATGTGCTGCTTTACCTTTATCTGCCTTTGGCTGGGGCAAGATGAAATTGTGATATACAAATAGTGTGATGAATAAACCCGAAAGCATAAAGAAGGTGATGCTCCATGCAAGTGGAACTTTACCTGTTCTTGTTTCTAAAAAACCAGCCAATATAATTAGTATGCCTTGCCCCACAATCATTGCGAGCCTATAAAAAGTGCTTCGAATTCCCACAAAGAATGATTGTTCTGAATCGTCCAATGCAAGCATATAGAATCCATCGGCAGCAATGTCGTGTGTAGCTGAGCTAAATGCTAACAACCAAAAGAAGCCAAGTGTAGCTTGAAAGTAGAAGGGAGTAGGCAAAGTAAATGCCACTCCAGCTAAGCCTGCACCAATGAGTAGTTGCATGGTAACAATCCACCATCGTTTGGTTTTAAGAATATCAACAAATGGACTCCAAAAGGGTTTTATAACCCATGGCAAGTAGAGCCAACTTGTATATAGGGCAATGTCGGTATTCGACAGTCCAAAACGTTTGTACATAATCACTGCCACAGTCATTACTACTACGTAGGGTATTCCTTGCCCAAAATAGAGGGTGGGTATCCATGTCCATGGACTTCTTGTTTTGCGTGTTTTTGATTGTTTCATTGTTTAGTTGGTTATCTGAATGTGACTAATATCTATTATCAACTTTAGCACCTGGAAAATAATGCTCCAAAATATCTTCATACCCATATCCTTTGTCCGCCATCACGGCTGCTCCAATTTGGCATAGACCAACACCGTGTCCCCAACCCGCTCCGTACAATGTGAACGCTGACGGAATGCCTCCTTCGTTTTCTTCTGCAGCTTCAACTACAAAGGCTGAACTGTATAGATGCGATTCCGATAATGTACGCCTTATTTCAAGTTCTTTACCGATAGTCATTATTCGTTCTGTTCCAACAATTTTCAAGCGCTTTATACGTCCCGATGTACCACGTTCAATAGGTGTAATTTCTAAGATATCACCGTAATCTATACCTGAACGTTTGAATATCAATTCAGAAATTTCTTTTTGTTTATAAACAACTATCCATCTATAAAAATCAGAGGTTTCCTGATCATAGTCGTTCAATACCTGTTTGAGCACTCTTGCATCTTTTGTGTTGCAAAATGCTGCGGGTGATGATTTAATCCACTCTATTGCTTCATCTTCAATTGTGAGATTGGGCTTTTCTAGACTAATGTTTTTTGAGTCAGCTTTCCCTACTAAATAAGGATGAGGTATTGGTTCCCATACATTCTCAAAGGTCTCCATGAAACCTCCACAGCACTTTGAGAAGCGCGTATCGCAAATTGAGTCTTCATACATCATTACTTGCCCACGCGTCTCTTTAATCACATCGGCCACCAATGGGGTCGATTGTTTGGTAATGCCTTGATAACGTTGGCAATGGTCGTCGGCACATACATCAAAGTTTGCGTGATCTTCTCGATCCCACCAACGCACAATTTCGTTGCCGTCCTCAAAGGAGGTTTGATACTCCTTATTTGCAGTTTCAAGTAGCTTGTTTTTCTCTGTTTGTGCTAATAGCCAACTTCGAGATATTACTGCATGTGCTTTCAACAAATTTTCAGAGCTTGTTGCACTCATCTCAGAAGAGATTACACTCACCAAATAATCTTCAAGCGACACAAGATTTACGGCCGTTATCATATCATTTTCAACAATAAATTTGAGGTGACCTTGAAACTGTTGGTCTTCTTTTCGCTCCCAATGGAAATTGATGCCTATCACGGCATTTTTCAACTCAAAAGAGTCTGAATGAATATCATTTGCTTCCAATAGTAATTGATTGTACTGTTTTCCGTTGTAATCAATTTTACCATTAGATATTTTGACTTCGTAATCACCCTTGTTGATCGATCCTTCTTCAAATTTGTATGAATCCAAAAGAGAGAACTTTATTTCAGAGGCACTCATTATGCCTACACTAATTAGGGGTTCAGTCATGTTTTTTATTTTCTATAATGTTTAATATGGAATCTCTATAAAATTTTTTTCTCTCATTTTTTGTCTTGCCAGTAATTCCCATGTTCGAATTCTATCTTTGTAGGTGTTATGTCCATTCATTTTCACAATGTCTAATGAAGCATCAGAATTATCTTCCCATCTTCGGCACAAATACAAAATGTCATATATTCTTCCTATCTGGTAGTTGCGAGAGATATTTAAACCTAAAGCATAATCCTCTCCATAACTTGTATTTGGCACTTTTATGTCGCGCAATACTGGCGTGTAAAATGCTCGAGGTGCACCCAATCCATTTATGCGTAAAGCATTATTTCGGCCATTTTCAGGAGTCCATTCTTTGTGGTCTATTATGCCAGGAGGTATTGAGTTCATATCGAAGTCTGTCATTTGGTATGTCCCAACTACCATTGCACAGTTTTGCTCATAAAAAGCATTTACAATCTTTTGAATCGTGTTCTCATCACTATAGACATCATCACTGTCGAGTTGGATTGCAAACTTTCCACACTTCTCGTGATGAACACCCATGTTCCAGCAACCACCAATGCCTAAGTCGTCTCTGTTGGGTATAACGTGTATTAGTCTTTCGTCATTCTTCGCAAACTCCTCAATGGCTTCTTTTGTTCCATCTGTTGAGTGATTGTCAACAACGATGAGATTGAACTTAAAGTTTGTCTTTTGAATAAGAACGGACTCTATTGCATCTTTCACAGTTTTAATACGGTTGCGAACAGGAATAATTACAGAAGCTTCATACTCAAAGTCATCTTTGTCAAATGCTATTGTTTCGAATTCTGGTTCTAAGTATGCACGCACATCTTTTAGATGTTGTGTGCATGCTTGCTCCATTTCTATTTGCACTTTTCTATTTTTCGGATCCACATAATCAAATATTTTCTCACCTGTCTTGCGTGTGTCTTCATCTACTTCAGAATAAAGATATTCATTAATGTGAACGAGATCATTCTTTTGAGAAACTTTCAATCGTAAGTCGTACAGTCCTGCAAAGTCATAGCTTTGCATTTTCATTCTTTGTGCAGCATCTTTTAGTGCCGAAGTATTATAAACCATAAGAGAGCCAAAGTTGAAGTCGTCTCGCAAACTTCCTTTTTGGTATTCTATAACAGGATTGTTTTTCTTCTGTCCATCAGCAATTGCATAATAGTCAGCATAAACCATACCTGCACTTGAGTCTTCTGCAATTTTAATCATGCGCTCCAATGCAAAGTAACCCAATTG
Source organism: uncultured Dysgonomonadaceae bacterium (assembly GCA_964437875.1). Taxonomy (GTDB): domain Bacteria; phylum Bacteroidota; class Bacteroidia; order Bacteroidales; family Dysgonomonadaceae; genus UBA2632. The sequence goes on along the minus strand of CAYTJC010000008.1, from coordinate 6,770 downwards.
TAAAACGGTTGATTTCTGATAGATCAGTGTATAGTCAGCTTTTGCCTTTTCTGTAATCAGATGAATTGTTTGGGTACTTTGTATACTATCAATCTCTAAAACTTCACAACCATCTATGGGTTGCATTCCTTTTTGAGGAGCAAGCAGATAGATGTTTTTTACGTATTCAGATTGCTTGAGTTGGTTTACTGTCTTTGCAGTTTGCTCTTGCTGCGTGTATAAGATAAAGGCATCAATTGTTTTCATTTTTTTGTATTATTAATGGGTTAGTTATTATTTTGATTGATAGAATTTGATAAAACTGTAATCCTTTGAAGCAAAAGTTTTTTAATAGTGAATTTCCCATTATTTAACTTTCACTCCTCCATAGCCTCCACAATTCCTCTTATTAACTCTTTGCGTTTGCTTTCATTTTTCACCGATTCAATGGGGAAGCCCAATATGCAAGTATTGTACTTATTCCCTTTGTATAAAGTACCAGCACTTAAATTATTTTCTATGTATCTATATACGGTGTAGGCATTGTCACCTACAGGCTCAATAGCGTCAGGGTTTTCCACTACATACGATTCACTATTGAGTTCATTGTAATAGTTGTATTCACCTACAAGCGATTTGAAAGGCGAAGCCACCGACTTTATTTTACCCATTACAGCCCCATAGTTGTTGCGCCATTTATATTTAAGAATACTTTCAGCCCACTTCCTGTCTGCATCATCAGCAAACTCATTATCCCACAAGTCAGTGCCAACAAAAGATCCACTTACTATCATGTTGCCACCACTATGGCAATAATCCTTTATAATTTGCTGATTTGCTTTTGTGAATGTTTTGTGCTTTGCCATCATTACACCACGTGCCACTGGCCACTCGCGTTGTTTTCCCAATATCCAATCTACTATAGCATAGTCGCTGTTGAGTAATACTGCTCTGTGTTCCACAGCTTTTGCTGATGTCGATACAAATGAATAACCCGCATCAATAAACCCTTTTCCGTGCAACGTGGGGTAGTCGAAGGTGTTTCCAGCAATAGCAGTTGTTTCATAATTTGCATCGCTGTCTCCAAACCCCGACGCATCATCGTCCATCCAAGGGATACGTCGCCTGAATTCGTGCATTTGTCCAATGAATTGATGTTCCGAAATATAAGGAATCCCATTGTCTTCTCTACCTACAAACCCAGCAATACTATCAGTTGTGGAGAAACTGAAAGGAGCCGATGTACGTGTGAATCCATTCACAATTAGTACCGTTCCCTTCTCTTTGCTATTGCGATACACTGATAATATTTCAGATGGGAAGCTCCTTCCCCCTTCATTTACAGCAGCTACTTTGAAACTGTATAGTTTATCTTTCTCTATAGTTATTTTCACATTGTTTTGTGTCACCAGAAAACCATTGTCAAAATCATTGTCGCCAATACGGGTATATACAATGTATTTAGTTGGCTTTGCTGTTGGTTCTTTCTCATCGAAATTTTCTTCCCATTTTAGTTCAACTTGTGCCTCTCCAGTAAATTTGGTGCAGAATTTTTGCACAGGTAGTGGTTGCACCACATACTCTCTGTTGTATTGCGATGCAATGAATTTGAGCATCCCTTTGTATATTGAGCGGCTAACAATAAAACGGAAAGTTGGGTCTAATCCATACCGCATATCGGCAAAATTCTGATGCGATAGTAGTTCTAATAGCATGGTAGGCACATTGGGAACTCGTGCTTCGCTGTAAGATCTGTTCCACAGGTGACGGCGCGTCCAGTCAGGCTCAAAGTCTGCACGGATATCATTTGTTATTTCGTCCATTATCAACTCGGTCAAGTCGCGCGATGCCCATCTTGAGCTGCCATTCTCAAATTTTTCATCGTTGTGATGCGTCATATAAATGCCAAGTGTTCCAACAATCGAATCGTTCATGGTTGTGCCAGCATCACTATGGAAAGCAAAAGCTAAATCAATAGGAATCTTTAAGCCATCGGCTTGTGGCAAAACAGATGAACCACCAGCTATATAATTAACCCAAGAACCTCGACTTTGGTAGTCATCCGTATAATCGTTTTTGCTTTCACTTTTGTTGTAAATACTGTCGGGTGCACCTGCCCACTGCAACCAGTAGCGTGCAGCTTCAGTGTAGCGCGGATAATTACTCACCTCGGGCATAAACTCTATATTGGCAAGCGTTTTTTGTTGTGCAGACAGTTTCTCAGAACTCTTGGCATTTTCTTTTTCAAAACCACCTGGATGAGGTAGTCGGGCAATATTACCCATTCCTCCACCAATTTTTATGGCGTCGGCTGTCACAATTTCACCCGCTTTGCTTGTCTTGTTAGAGAGAACTACCCTATGATTCTTGTCTTTATCGAAGGTGAAATGATCTAGAAATATCCAAGTACCACCACCCATTGTCTGATTTACTAAAAACTCTGTTTCGCCTCCAGCATGATATACTGTGTAGTGTGCCTCCTCTGTGCTATTGTTTAGGGACTGATAAGATATATATACTCCATATTTGTCTTTCTTTGATATTGCAGGCGTCCATGTAGCTAAGCTCGCTTTTCCATCTGTTATACTCTTTATCTGACGAGCTGTTCCCATTTTGAAGGGATTCTCTCCATCCAAGTATTGTGCTTTTGGATGAGCAAAGCCAGGAATAGAGGTGTTGTTCCAAGATTCATCTACATTAAGTTCTCTGTAGTGGGAAGTTGAGTTGATCGTCTCGTTGTTATCAACAATAATTTCAATCTTATTGTAGTCGCGTTCGCGAGGTAACAATACGTTCGCACCAGCATTTTCAAGCATCGGAAGAATGAAAGGGACAACGTAGCTTTGTGTATAGATATCTTCTACTGTCTGAAAAATACGTGCTCTCTGCCACTCCCATCTGCTTAATTTTTGTTCGTAATACCAGCCATGGCTTTGCCATAAAGCAATATGATTGTTTTCTAATCCTTTTGTGAAAGAGGGTAGGGGCGATGAAATATTTTTTGTGAGGGGTGCAGTTACTTTGTGAATTTGTGTTCTGCTTTTGTCTTTTGGTGTTATTTTCCGATAGTGATTAGGTATGAGGTTAGTTATCTCTTGCTGGTCTGTGAAAACAGTTAAATAATATTCTTTTTGTTGTTGAGGAAGGTAGTGGCGAATGCTGTCATAAATACTATTAACCGTCTTTTCGCGCATCGGCATGTATGAGAGAGGAAGGCTTACATGCACTTCAACAGTTTTTACTTGATTATTAAAAGCAATGCTGTCTATTTCTATTTTGGCTGACTGCCTCATGCTCCCTAAATAGATAGAAGTGAGAGGGCTTTTTAGTTGCTCTTTTAAAATAAGCATTCTGTTTTGTGCTGTAGTTGATAGCACAATTAAAAAGAAAATAAAGAATGCTTGTTTTTTCATGCTTGCTACATATTACTAATTCTGGTTTCGTGTATAAGTTTGAAATGTATAATCGTATTTATGCTTGTCGTCTGCTTTATGTTTTTCCTCCTCCACCAATGTCCACGCATCAAAGTTAATTTTAGGGAAGAAAGTATCTGCATTCTTAAACGTATGGTGTATGCGTGTAATATATAGGGTGTCAACGTCATCAAGCACAGTATCAAAAATCTGACCACCTCCAATAAAAAATATCTCTTCCTCGTCTTTACAATACTCCCAAACTTGTGGCAATGAGTGAAGCATCACACAGTTTTCAAATTGTAAATCCTTGTTGGTAGTGAGCACAATGTTGGTTCGCTTCGGCAAAGCTGCACCATTTGGCATTGCTTCAAGAGTTTTTCGCCCCATAACGATAGTGTTGTGCAGGGTGATGTTTTTAAAGTGTTTTAAATCGTTGGGCAAGTGACACAGCAAATCATTGTCTTGGCCAATAGCATTGTTTTCATCTATTACCACAACAATGGATGCCATAGGTTTTTTGTTTTCTATTTTGTCAATCATTTTGCTTCTTGTTTATATAGCTACTTTTCCTTTTATGTGTGGATGTGGATTATAGTTGCATAGTTCAAAGTCTTCAAACTTAAATCCAAAGATATCTTTCACATCTGGATTTATTTTTATAGTTGGCAAGGGTCTTAGTTCTCGGCTAAGTTGCAGTCTCACCTGTTCAATATGATTCGAGTAGATATGTGCATCTCCAAATGTATGCACAAAGTCACCTTCTTCTAATCCTGTTACTTGTGCCATCATTTTCAGTAATAACGCATACGAGGCAATATTAAAAGGTACACCCAAGAAGATATCGGCACTTCGTTGAAAGAGCTGTAAGCTCAATTTACCATCTGCCACATATAGCTGAAAGAAAGCATGACAAGGTGCTAGCTTCATTTGTGGTAGTTGCGCTACATTCCACGAACTCACGATAATACGTCGCGAGTCTGGGTTGTTTTTAATTGTCTCAATCACTTCAGATATTTGGTCAATATGGCCCCCATCATAATCAGCCCATGAGCGCCACTGGTTTCCATAAATTGGTCCTAAGTCGCCCTTCTCATCGGCCCACTCATTCCAAATTCTAACACCATTCTCCTGTAAATAGTTCACATTGGTGTCGCCTTTTAAGAACCATAGAAGTTCGTAAATGATTGATTTTAAGTGCAATTTCTTAGTAGTTAGCATGGGGAATCCTTCAGAAAGGTCATATCGGCTTTGATGTCCAAATAGGCTTATGGTTCCCGTACCTGTTCTGTCGTCTTTTCTCACGCCCTCGTCCAGCACACGTTGTAGTAGTTCTTTATATTGTAGCATTTTGTTTTCTTTGTTTTGTAGTAAGATGTAGATATCAAATCTACACATTTGTTAGAACTACAAAAATAACGATTTTTTTTCTTCCAAACAATGTTAAAATGCAATGTTGACACCTTGATAAGAATGTATATTCTATCTTAAAATGTATATTTGCTTTTATTAGTTTAAAAATTCAACTAAATTAAAACTATTTCAGTTAGTTGTTCGTTTAAAATAAAAGATATTCAATCAAATCAATAAATGATTAGCCAATAATAAATAAACACTTATTATATGAAAACTAAAGTATTAAAATCAGTAAAACACGCAACACTCCTATTATTTCTGTTGCTAATAGGGTATTCATGTTCCGATGATGTAGTTGGACTACAATCGAAAGTTATACCCATAACCATTAAAGAAAGAGACTGGACGTGGGACAATGATGCAGGACGGTATGAGGTAATAGTTGATCTTCCAGAGATGTCTAATTATATTTATGAAAAAGGAACCTTAAATGGATATGTTTTTATTGGTCAGCAGGGAGTAAATGAAGTGCAAAAAGCTTTACCTTATGTGCACACTTATTTCGAAGGAGTTGATGATGACGGATTTGACATAAAATATACAGAAACCATCAGCTGTGATTTTATGTATGGTACTCCAAGTACAGTCGCATTTTATATTCAAGCATCCGATCTTTTCAGGAATGATGATATTTTGAGTGACTATAATTTTAAAATTGTACTTAATTACTAAGTAATTGCTCTACTAACTCATAAAGCTCTACCTACTCTTTGTTATCTTTAAAGAGGGTTAAAGCATCAGCCACCACAAAAGAACTACCGCCGATGAAAATAAAATCAATTTCGTCGGAGTTTTCTTTTGCAGCATTCAAAGCCAACTCCACATTAAGATATTTATAACCATACAATCCATATTCTTGTGCTTGCTGTGCAAGTATATCCACATCAAGCGCTCTATCAATTGAAGCTTGCGTGAAATAATAAAGTGCATTCTTAGGCATTTTAGCAAGTATGGTGGATGCATCCTTATCGTTTGCCATACCAAACACTATGTGAAGTGTTTTACAGTGCTCCCTACGTAATTGTTGTACAATATATCGTATGCCATGTTCGTTGTGCCCGGTGTCGCATACAATTTTTGGGCTTTGTTGTAATGTTTGCCAACGGCCCATCAATCCAGTTAACTCTACCACATTTGCAAAGCCACTATAAACTGCCTGATTCGGTATCTTATAGTCGAGCTTCATCAACTCGTGAATAGCAGTGAGCACAGTTCTTGCATTCTTGTTCTGCACCCATCCACCCAGCTCGTTTCTTAGGTTCTGATAGCTATCGTTATTCAATATCCATCCATCTGGAGTTATTTCTGAAGTAAAGTTGTCCATCGTCTTTTCAGCAAACACAATCGACGCATTTTCTTGTTGTGCCTTTGCTAAAAACACATCCTTCACTTCGTCGCTTTCAACTTCACCAATCACCACAGGAGTGTTGGGTTTTATTATTCCTGCTTTCTCTGCAGCAATCTTTGGTAAAGTGTTGCCAAGATATTGAGTGTGATCGAATCCGATGTTGGTGATAATACTAAGGTTGGGCAAAATAATATTTGTACTGTCTAAACGTCCTCCTAATCCTGTCTCTATAATAGCTACATCCACCTCTTTATGTTGGAAATATACAAATGCCATCTCCATAGTCAATTCAAAGAAAGACGGCATGATGGGTTCAAATCCTTCTCGATGGTTTTTTACGAAATCAACCACAAACTGTTGTTCAATCATTTCACCATTTACACGAATACGTTCACGAAAATCGATGAGGTGGGGCGATGTATATAAACCAACTTTATAACCCGCTTCACTTAGTATTGCAGCCAAAATATGCGATGTAGACCCTTTTCCATTGGTGCCAGCCACATGAATGGTGCGATAGTGACGATGAGGATATCCGAAATGCGCATCCAGTGCCAGACTATTGTCCAACCCTTCCTTGTATGCTGACTGGCCCACGCGCTGGTAGGCAGGCA